>NZ_CP053187.1:1466250-1770625 GCF_013046825.1 Turicibacter sanguinis
TTACCCAAGAAGGTCCAGTTGTTGCATCTGCTAGCTCACCTGTATTTGGATTTGTTGTTGGAGATTGAGTGGTAGAATTATTAGTTGTCTCATTAGTATTAGTGTTATCTGCTTTACTACCACATCCACTTATTAAAGTGGCTAACGTGAATAAGGATAAAATAACTGTTTTCTTTTTCATATAAATCGTCCCAATCATTTAAAATTTAAATCCAATATTAATGTATCCAGATTCATGAGAAATATAAAAAAAACATCCACAAAAGTGGATGTTTTTTAGATGAAAGTTAAAATTATGCTTTGTTAACTGATCCGAATAATTCCATTTTTTCTTTAACGCAAGCTTTAATAGCTTCGAATCCTGGGTTTAATAATTTACGAGGGTCGAATCCTTTACCTTCTAAATCTTTTCCAGCTTCGATGTATTTACGTGTAGCTTCTTGGAATGCTAATTGGCATTCAGTATTAACGTTGATTTTAGCAACTCCTAAAGAGATCGCTTTTTTAATCATTTCTTCGTTAATTCCTGTTCCACCGTGTAATACTAATGGAGTGTTTCCAGTTGCAGCATTGATTTCTTCTAAAGCATCGAATGCTAATCCAGCCCAGTTTTCTGGGTATTTACCATGGATGTTTCCGATTCCAGCAGCTAACATAGTTACTCCTAAGTCAGCGATTAATTTACATTCAGCTGGGTCAGCAACTTCACCTTTACCAACTACACCGTCTTCTTCTCCACCGATTGATCCAACTTCAGCTTCTAAAGATAATCCTTTTTCAGCAGTTAATTTAACCATTTCAGTTGTTTTAGCGATGTTTTCTTCGATTGAGTAATGAGAACCATCGAACATGATTGAAGAGAATCCAGCTTCCATAGCGTCTAAAGCACCTTGGTAGCTTCCGTGGTCTAAGTGTAATGCTACAGGAACAGTGATGTTTAATGTTTTCATCATTCCTTCAACCATACCTACGATTGTATTATAACCGCACATATATTTTGCAGCACCTTCAGATACACCTAAGATAACTGGTGAGTTATTTTCTTGAGCAGTTAATAAAATAGCTTTAGTCCACTCTAAGTTGTTGATGTTGAATTGACCAACAGCGTATTTACCTTCATAGGCTTTTTGTAACATATCTTTAGCAGAAACTAACATGTTGTAACCTCCATCGATTCAATTATTATTGGATTGAGATTTTACTTTTTTCTCGTCCTAAAAGTTATTATAACGGAATTTGTGAAAAAAATAAATAAAAATGTTTTACTTTCACTTTGATGAATTTGAACGGAAAATATGGTTTAAAGTCGAATATTAAGTAAGAAATAATAAAAAGGCTATCATTCGATAGCCTCGTTTCATAGCATTAAGCACGCGTTTCTAATTTTTGAAATCTACGATCAATGTATACTTTGCATAAAGCGGCAATTGGAACAGAAAGAATCATACCAAGAGCTCCTAAATAATTCCCACCAATTAAAATGGCAATAAAAATCCAAACGGGTGCAAGACCGACGCTATCTCCTAATATTTTAGGTTGAATAAAGTATCCGTCTATTTGCTGATAGGCAATTAATAAGATAAATCCTAAAATACCAAGTTTAACACTTGTAAATAACCCAAGAATTAAAGCAAGTGCAGCACCGATGATAGGCCCAACATAAGGGATGATATTAGAAACCCCGGCGATTAATCCAATTAATAAAGCAAACGGATGACCGATAATGAGTAATAAAAGACTAGATGCAACGCCAACAATAGCGGCATCAATTAATTGTCCAACAATAAAATTACCAAAGACCTCATGTAAGTCATGTAAGAAATGTTTAATTTTTGCTTTTATCTGTGGCTTAAAAATAACAGTTCCTAATTTATCAATACCTGCAAAAATCGTTTCTTTATCTTTAAGGAAGTAGAAGGTTAAGATGATAGTCGCTAATGTATTGATTACAAGTCCTGTTAAATTTGTTACAACACCTGTTCCAATATTTAAAGCATTTGTTAATAAACCTTTTAAAAGGTTTGTTAAGAATAACGTAAACTCTTGAATTTGTTCGTTAGTAATAGAAACTGCTTTAATATATGGCGTTAAATTATTAATCCATTCCGTAATAATGGTTTGGAAGTTAGGAAGTGATTGCATAACGGTATCGATATTTTCAATGAGAGGAGGAAAGATTGAATTAATCAACGTATAGATAGCGAAGAAGACAAGGATAGCTAGTAATAAAATACTGATGGTGCGTGCCATTCCATTTGAAATCCCTTTTTTACTTATCTTTTTAAATCCTTTTTTAAAATTACGCTCAATAAACATGAGAGGGCGATATAAAATATATGAAATAACAAAGGCATATAAAATAGGTGAGATGACGGATAAAAAATTGGTTAAAAAACTTTTTGTCCAAAGAACGATATCCGATGATTTTAAAGATAATTGATAAACGAATAATAAAATGATTCCGATGACTAACGTAATCATGGCAATATTCAAATATTTTTTGCTAATTTTAACTTTATCAAACAAAATAATCCCTACTTTCTCTTGATGTCGTTTATTATGTCATATTTTAGTTTGAAAATCAAATAAATAATAGTGAATAGATAGGCTAGATAAGTTTTGTAAAAAAATTCTAACAACTAAGATTAGGTTAACATGATTGAAAATAGTTCTGTTTCAATAGAGATATACCGTTAGTATAATCCATTTTGCCATAAAAATTCCTATAGGAAACTCTTGGTTAATTGACAGAAGATAGTCGTTTAAACTCTTTTTTTATTAAGAAGAAACAGAGTAATGAAACACTTAAATCTGTGATTGGCTGAGCTAGCCAGACTCCATTCAGTCCTATTAATCTAGGAAGAATGATGAGAGCGGGAATCAAAATAATCATCTGACGAATAATCACAAGCCAAATAGAGAGTTTTGAATTCCCAATTGATTGGAAGAAGTTTGGGGCAGTTAAAGATAAAGCACATAATGGAAGACTGAAGGCGTAGAGTTTAAGTTCAGTTACAGTTGTGTTAATGAAGGTTTTATCTGGATTAAAAAAGCTCACAAGCGGCGTGGGAAGAATATAGATAAGTAAAAATCCGAGTGTGAAAATAATAGTTGAAGCAATAGTTCCTTGTAAAAATGTTTTTTTGACACGGGTATAGTTTCGTTGACCAAAGTTATACCCAATAATTGGAATCATTCCTTGATTAATTCCGACGACCGGCATCATGACGAGATTATAAATAGTGCTAATGGTTGTGAAAGATCCGATGGATAGAGCGGTTCCATAGTGTTTTAGAGACTGATTTAATAAAATTTGAACGAAAGCAGAAATGAGCTGGATAAGCGCTGTGGATAATCCAAAGGTAATGATAGGTTTTACTAAATGATGTTGAATTTTTAATTTTTTAAAATCAAGTTTTAGGTTAGAGGCACCTCGTGTGTAATAGTACACAACATAAAGAAAGACAGTGGCCTGCGATAAGATGGTAGCAAGTGCAGCTCCGCTAATCCCGAGATTAAGTCCAAAAATAAAGAGCGGATCCAAAATAATATTAATGAGACAGCTTGCCATTAAAATTAAAGCCGCTCGTTTTGGATCTCCTTCAGAGCGGATAATTCCCATTAAAGAAAAGCCCATAATATAAAATGGAATACCGATTGTTAAAATATTGAGATAATCTTTGGCATAGCCAATCGTATCTGATGTAGCTCCGAATAGGTAAAGAAGGGGTTCATTAAATAGATAGAAGACAATCATTAAGAAAATGCTAATTATGAGTCCAAGAAGCGGAACTTGATTCAAAAAATCCTCTGCTTCTTCCTTCTTTTGTTCGCCAAGTCTTAGTGAGAGGTTAGCGATAGCTCCGTACGTAATTAAAAGTTCACAGGCTAATATAATCGTTGTAAAAGGAATTAAGGTTCCAAGTCCAGTTAAAGCTAAGGAACCGGCACCTTGAATATGACCAATAAAGATACGATCAACGGCATTGTATAAGGAAACGGTCATCATACTAATGATAGCTGGGATACAATATTTGAGTAGTAATTTAGAAATGTTTGTGGTTTGTAGTGAGTGATGCAATAGATACTCCTCCTTGTTCAAGTTGAAATTGTAGCTTATAATATCAAAAGATTTTTAGAAATTCGAGGACATTTGTCCATAGGGAGAAAGATATGAATTGGTTAACATCACGAATTGAGAATGGAAGTCAGAGTTTAAAAGATGGCATAGTTATGAAAAGATACGAAAAAGGGATGACAATTTTATCTGCAGAAGATGAAATTAAGGGTGTTTTAATTGTCAAAAAGGGAAAAGCTAAAGTATATTCTCTTGCTGAAAATGGATCGACTCATATGATTAAAATTTATGAAGCGGGAGAATTGCTAGGTGAGATGGAAATTCTCACTGGAAGAACTGTCTTTCATTATGTGGAGGCATTAGAAACGTGTGAGATGATGTGGATTTCACAGTCTTTATTTTTTGATTGGATAAAAGAGGATTCGGATGTTTCACTTTATATCATGAAGCAATTAGCAGAAAAATTATATCGTAGTGCAACCGTGATGAAGTCAGTTGTTTTATATCCACTTAAATATCAAGTGTTGTTTTTTATCTGGCGGCATATTTGTGAAACCAAGGAAATGGTCATAAAGAAAGAACTTGTTGTTGAGGCTTTAGGTTCTAACACAAGAAGCATCAATCGTATTATTAAAGAATTAGATGAGGATGGTATTTTAGATAATTTAAGTGGCGAAATTATCGTTCATGAATTTTCAAAAGTGGTTCAATTAGTTAGTCAATATGAATCATAAAATTTTAGAAAGCTAAGTTCATTTGGTTGACTTTTACGGAGGTTGTGCATATACTAATTACATGAACATATGAATAAATATTCATATTACAAAGTTTAGGAGGTCATTCCTATGGGGAAATCAAATCCATTTAAATTAATGTTAGAGGGATTAAATTGTGCGAATTGTGCTAATAAAATTGAAGAGCGTGTGAATCGATTAGAATTGGTAGAGGAGGCTAATTTAAACTTTTCCACAACTCAATTAATTGTGAAATTATATGATGAGTCAATGAAATCACAAGCTATTGAAGAGATTAAAAGTATTGTGAAACAATTAGAGCCTGATGTAGTAGTATCAGAAAAAACTCAATTAGTTACACAAGTGAAACAGTCACAAAATAAAGAGATTAAACTTTTATTAGAAGGGTTGAACTGTGCAAACTGTGCAAATAAAATTGAAGACCGTGTTAATCAATTAGCGTCAGTTGAAAGTGCTAATTTGAATTTTTCCACAAGCCAATTAAGTGTTACACTCGAGGATGGAGCAATCAAACAAGAAACACTCGTTGAGATAAAAAGTATTATTAATAAATTAGAGCCTGATGTAGTGGTATCAGAAAAAGTATCAACTGTTACTGGTAAAATCAGTTCATGCCAAGATAGTTCTTGTTCAACACACGATCATGATACACATGAGCATAGTCACGAACATTTTGATGCCGAGTCAGGGTTTAAAGGCTTTATTAAGGAAAATATCGCCTTGCTACTTGGAGTTATTGTGTTCATTATCACGAGTGTTGGTAATTGGCCAGCTGAAGTGCTGTTATATGCGATTAGTTATTTATTAATCGGAGGAAATGTGTTGACGACAGCATTTAAAAATATAATGCGTGGTGAATTTTTTGATGAAAACTTCTTGATGATGGTTGCCACTGTTGGAGCTTTTGCCATTGGAGAATACCCTGAGGCCATCGCCGTTATGTTATTTTATGAAATTGGTGAATTGTTCCAAGGTTATGCGGTCAATCGTTCACGTAAATCAATTAGTTCTTTACTTGATATTCGTGCAGATCATGCTAATTTAGTGACAACTGGGGGGGTAAAGGAAGTTTCGCCGGAAGAGGTATCGATTGATGACGTGATTATCGTAAAACCTGGTGAACGTGTACCACTAGATGGAATCGTGGTTGAGGGTGAAAGTTACTTAGATACATCGGCTTTAACAGGCGAGTCAGTGCCACGTCTTGTGCATGTGGGGGAGGAGATTTTAGCTGGATGTATTAATACGAATGCTTTAGTACGTGTTCGCGTCAGCGCAACTTATGGTGACTCAACGGTTGCTCGTATTTTGGAGCTAGTTGAAAATGCGTCATCTAAAAAAGCTCAAACTGAAAAATTTATTACGAAATTTGCTCGTGTTTATACACCAATAGTTGTGTTATTGGCAGTGGCGATTGCGATTATTCCAAGTTTAATTTTTGGGGCAGATTTTTCAACATGGCTATATCGTGCGTTAGTGTTCTTAGTTGTTTCATGTCCTTGTGCTTTAGTTGTTTCGATTCCGTTAGGATTCTTTGCAGGACTTGGTGGTGCTTCAAGTCTTGGTGTTCTTATTAAAGGAGGAAACTATTTAGAAGCATTAAATCATGTGGAGACAGTCGTTTTTGATAAAACAGGAACGTTAACAAAAGGTGTTTTTAAAGTAACACAGATTCACTCAGTCAACATGACTGAAGAAGATTTTATTCAAGTTGCTGCTCATGCTGAAAGTCATTCAACTCATCCGATTGCAAAATCGATTGTAGTTGCATATGGGAAAGAGTTAAGCACAGATCGTTTAACCAATTATGAAGATATCGCAGGTCAGGGGATTAAAGTTAAAGTTGATGATCAACAAGTTTTAATTGGAAATGCGACTTTAATGCAAAGTGCTAATTTAGAAGTTTCAGAAGTCGATGCAATTGGAACCATTATTCACATGGCGATTAATGGTGAGTACAAAGGATACATGGTTATTGCAGATGAGATTAAGGAAAGTTCTAAAGCGGCTATTGCAGAACTAAAAAAACGTGGTGTTTCTAAAGTTGTGATGTTAACAGGTGATCACAAATCAGTGGCTGATAAAGTAGCTAAAGAATTAGGGATTGATGAAGTTTATTCACAATTATTACCTCATCAAAAAGTAGAACATGTTGAAGCATTGCTCGCTAAAAAATCATCAGATCAAAATTTAGTCTTTGTTGGAGATGGAATGAATGACGCACCTGTTCTTGCTCGTGCTGATATCGGAGTTGCAATGGGGGGAATTGGATCTGATGCAGCCATTGAAGCAGCAGATGTGGTCCTAATGAAAGATGATCCAATGGCATTGGTTGATGCGATTGTTAAAGCAAAACAAACAAGCCGTATTTTATATCAAAATATTATCTTTGCTTTAGGTGTTAAAATTCTAGTTATGATACTTGGAGCTTTGGGATTTGCAACGATGTGGGCAGCTGTGTTTGCAGATGTTGGGGTTACTATTCTCGCTGTTATGAATAGTACACGCGCTTTAAAAAGAAAATAATAATTAAAAGGTATCTCATCATTTGGAGATACCTTTTAATTTATTTATAGTAATGGTTGATTGTTTGATAACGCTCACTTCTTACGTTTTAAATTTTCAATGTTGGTTTCTAATGTTAACAACGAAATAGTAAAAAGAAAATTAGGTTTCTAAAATTGCAATAATATGCCTATATAAAAAGATACATTATTGGATATATTTTTGTATCTAATTTTATATTTATAGAGTTTTAATTGTGAGTTGTTTGAATATCTTTAGAATTTCTTAAGTTTTATATAAGGTATTTCTTTATTTATTATTGTTAAGATATAAGTGTCTTAAAGATGTAGGAATAGTCAATCTTTAATTAGGTATTATCCTAGCAATTGAGGATGGTATAACTTACTGGCGGAAGAAAGCTACGATCTCACTTTTTAAGTGAGCCACGTAGCGTAGGGAACCTACATAGCTCACAGCTGGGGGCCCATACCCCAGCAATTGGGGATGGTATAACCTACTAGCGGAAGAAAGCTACGATCTCACTTTTTAAGTGAGCCACGTAGCGTAGGGAACCTACATGGCTCACAGCCGGGGTCCCCATTCTTAAGTTATTGTTGATAGGATAAGTTTTTAAATTAATAAAGTGAGGTGAGAAGTTTTCTAAGTTTGTTATATAATAATGGAAACACATGCTTAGAAAGAGGGTTTTTATGAGTCAGTCACATATTTTAATTGTTGAGGATGAAAAAGATATTGCATTAGCAATTGAAGCTTATTTAACAAATCAAGGATATAAGGTTAGTATTGCAGGTAATGGAATTGAAGCATTAGAAATTGTGGAAGCAACGCCAATTGATTTAGCCATTGTTGATGTCATGATGCCTAAAATGGATGGTATTACGTTTACGATGAAATTACGTGAACATCATCATTTTCCAGTGATTATGCTCTCAGCAAAATCGGAAGAGGTCGATCAAATTATGGGATTAAATATGGGGGCTGATGATTATGTGACGAAGCCATTTCGTCCATTAGAATTACTGGCTCGTGTCAACTCTCAACTTCGTCGTTATAAAAGGTTTTCAAATCTTTTAAATGAAGAAAGTTCAAATGTTATTACGATTGGTGGACTTGAATTAAATACTGAAACAAAGGAATTTACTGTAGACGGAAATGCAGTTAAATTAACGCCTATTGAGTACAAAATTTTGAACTTGTTAATGAAACATCCAGGTCGTGTTTTTCCTACGGAAGAAATTTATGAGCGCATTTGGAATGAAACTGCCATAAATACCGATACGATTATGGTTCATATTCGAAACATTCGAGAAAAAATAGAAATAAATCCGAAAAATCCAAAATATTTAAAGGTGGTGTGGGGAGTTGGATACAAACTCGAAAAGCAGTAATAAAATAAGTAAATGGATTGTTGGCATCATCTCCGTTTTAATAATAGGAATGATTTCAGGTTGGCTTTATTCACAGTATGAGAACATGGGGAAAATCGCTAAACAACAATCTGGAACTATATACACTGATCATGAGTTTTATACATATTTATCTGAATTAAGTTATACCTTATACTTTGATACCTTAAAACAGGAAAATAAAGAAATTAGTAATGAGGAATTAATTCAGATAACGACAAATGATTTAGAGTATTTATATGATAGGTACTATCATGAAACATCGATAGAAAATGTAGATTTTTATTATTTATCAACAGATGAGCAATATAAAGTTCTGATGAAATCTATCGGCTCATACGTTAAAAATAACTTAATTGATTCTAACTGGATTTTTAATCAGCTACAAAATATGGAGTACTTAGTCATTGATCAAACAGAGGGTTCGAACTATAAATATGGGAATCTTAATCTTGAAACATTGAACAATGCAAATTTAACTGCTTCACAATTAGAAAATTTAAAGAATCAATATCAGTCATTTGTTGTTTTAAATTATGATGCAAATGGAAATTTAACCGTGATAAATAACTATGAATTCGATTCTTCGACTAACGTGTATAATCACTTTGAGTATCAAGATGGCTATAAATTAGCTCCCATTAAAAACATGACGATTGTTTATGGGGTCCCTAAAATCTTAACCTATACAGATTATATCTGGCAGATGAATTATAGATATGATTGGTGGAGTATACAATCTGTTGTAGGCTATTTTAGTTGGATTGCGATTGCCTTAACAGCGATAACAGCTATTATTTTACCCATTAACGCTTTTAAACAAAGTAAGTTATTTACATGGATATTAAAAATTCCGTTTGAAATCATGCTCTTTTTATCCATCTTTTTGTTTCCGATTTTTATTGAGGCAATGCCAAGTCTAGTTCAATCTACACTTGAAGAGATGGAGTTTATGAATACTAGTTATTTAATCTTCCCTGAGAGTGTCCATCATTTAATTGCTCCAACATTTAATATCGTGATGTGGACTATCGTTTTATACTGGTTTTTCCTAGATTGTGTCTATCTTAAAAATCTATTTAAAATAGGATGGAAAGCAACAATAAAAACAAAATTTATCAGTATTAATCTCATGAGAGGGTTTGTAAGAAAAGGACGATTAATTTATCAAAATTTAGCTAATATTGATTTGAAAAATGCTAATACCAAAAAGTTAGCACTATTTTTAGGAATTCAATTTGTTATGATTAGTATCATGTGTTTAACTTGGTTTTTTGGTTTATTTATTGCTATCATTTACACAGGTTTCCTATTTGTTTACTTAAATAAAAAGATTAAAAAAATAGAATCAGATTATTCAAGGTTATTTGAAGTCACAAATGAAGTTGCAGAAGGAAACCTAGATGTGGTCATTGATGAAGACTTAGGAATTTTTAATTCATTTAAAGATGAAGTTGTTAATATTCAAAGTGGATTAAAAAAGGCAGTTCAAAATGAAGTGAAGAGTCAGCGCATGAAAACAGATTTAATAGCGAATGTTTCACATGATTTAAAAACACCTCTGACGTCAATTATTACATATGTTGATTTACTTAAAGATGAAAATTTAACTCATGAAAAACGAACACAGTACCTTGAAACATTAGACCAAAAATCGCAGCGACTAAAAATTTTAATTGAAGATTTATTTGAGATGAGTAAGGCAAGTAGTGGTAATATCACAATGAATTTACAGATGGTGGACGTGGTTTCTTTAATGAAACAAACGTTGCTTGAAACAGAGGATAAAATTGAAGAAGCGGGACTTATGATTCGCCGTCAATTTCCAGAACATAAGGTAATGATATCACTTGATAGTGAGCGTACATTCCGTGTGTTTGAAAACTTAATTTCAAATATGACAAAGTATGCAATGGCTAGAACACGTGCTTATATTGATATTGTGGATGATGAAGAAATAGTTCAAATTATTTTTAAAAATATGTCGGCTGAGGAAATCAATGTTAATGTCGATGAACTAGTGGAACGATTTGTAAGAGGAGATCAATCTCGTCATACAGAGGGATCAGGTCTTGGACTTGCGATTGCAAAAAGTTTTGTGGAATTACAAGGTGGACAATTTGTGGTTCAGGTCGATGGAGACTTGTTTAAAGTCATCATCACGTTTAGTAAATAACTAAAGGCATCGAGATTCTTCTCGGTGCTTTTTAATGTGAATTATGATAGAATTTGTTTTGTTAACGGAAGTGGGGAATTAGGGTGATTTTAGGAATATTATTTATCTTTGGATTTTTAGTTTATCGAATTAGTTGTAGTTTGAAATTTAAGACATTTAATGTATGGCGTGAAGTAGCGATCTGGATATTTTTTATTTACTTGGTTGTTGTAGCGAATTTAACTTTGTTTAAGCACGGCGTTTTTGAGTATCCAATTTCTATACAGCAGTTGATAGATAGGGTGAATTTGGTTCCACTTGTAGAAACTTATAAAATGTTAACTGATGGTTGGATTGTGGCGTATTCTTGGTACCAAGTGATTGCGAATATTTTAGTATTAATACCGCTGGGCTTTTTAACGCCAATCTTATTTAAATCGTTAACTAAGTGGTGGCATATTTTAATTGTTGGATGTAGTACCTCATTATTAATCGAAGTATTCCAAATCTTAACGCCTCAAAATGTTGTAGATGTGGATGATTTAATTTTTAATACATTGGGAGCTATGATTGGATACGGTGTGTATCTACTATTTATAAAGCTAGTTAAGTATTTCAAGTTGATGAATGTTGTGGAAAAGTTTGAGGTTCCGTTGAAAAAGCCTATTATTAGAGTCGCGAGTGTTCCAATTAGTATTATGGTTTTGATCTCCTGTTTGGCATCGATATTGGCTTATTATGAATCTACACTGTGTGCTAGTTTAAGTGATGAAGAACTAGTAACAGCCCATTTATCTTATGAGGGTGAAATTATTTCAACATCTTTGGAGGATTATCGTCTAATTTTAAAGGATGATGGTGAGTATTTAGACTTAGATATTTATCAAGAGCTACCGCTTAATCGTGTCCGCATGATTGGTGGGAGTCAGTGGCATCCTGAATATAATGAAATGAATTATGAATTTATGTTTTTGACTGATGATTTTAGAGTCGATGATGAAGCAATCTTTGTGATATTTGGAAAAAATGAAGCAGCAACTCAGATTAAAATCACGTATTTAGAAGAAGAATATATAGAAGAACTTTCGCCTGGAAATTTCTTAGTTGTTTATCCAAAAATTATTTTAATGGATGACGATAGCTTGTATCAGTTGTATGACAGTAAAGAGTCGAAAAATTTTGAAGTTGAATTTTTAAGTGAAAATGGAGAAGTGGTGAATAGTTTATGAAAGTATTAAATATGGGTTCATGTAACATTGATTATATTTATGAAGTTGACCATATGGTTAAACCCGGTGAAACGCAGTCTGTAAGTTCACTGCAAGTTGTTAGTGGTGGTAAAGGATTAAATCAATCGATTGCTCTTGCTAAGGCAGGCGTTAATGTTTATCATGCCGGATTAATTGGAGCAGACGGTGGAATTTTAAAAGAAGCATTAACATCTCACGGAGCCAATTGTGAGTATTTAAAAGAAGTGGATGAGAAGTCGGGACATGCGATTATTCAAATTGATCGTCGTGGAGAAAACTGTATCTTAGTTTATCCGGGAGCTAATCATTGTTTTACAGAAGCAAAAGTTGATGAGATTTTATCAGATTTTAATGAAGGTGATTTATTACTGTTACAAAATGAGATTAATTTAATGGATTATATCGTCAAATCAGCTCATGAACGTGGTTTGAAAATCGCACTTAATCCCGCTCCATTTAACGATAAAGTGAAAGCAATTGATTTATCTTTGATTGATTATCTTGTCGTTAATGAAATAGAGGGATGTGATTTGGCAAATGAGGAAGATGAGTCAAAGGTAATAGATACTTTAAAATCCATGTATCCACAGACACATATTTTATTAACACTTGGAAGTAAGGGGTGCCTTTATACACAGGGAGAAATGGTTATTAAACAAGAAGCATACAAAGTAGAAGCTGTGGATACAACAGCAGCGGGAGATACGTTCATTGGATATTTTATTGCTGGATTAGTTGAAGGATATGAGATTAAAGAGTGTTTAGAATTAGCAGCTCGTGCTTCTTCAATAACGGTGACGAGAAAAGGATCATCCTCTTCTATTCCAACAATAGAGGAAGTGAGACAGTTATAAAGGGGAGTATGGATGAGAAGAAAGTTAGCAGTGATTGTTTGTTTGCTTTGGATGGCATTTATTTTTTATCAATCTTCACAAACTTCACAACAATCAAATGAACTGAGTCATGAAATTGTCAATTATATTGGTAGCCAACAAAAAGAAGAAACGAAAGTTGAAACACCTGAATCAATGGTGATACAGGAAAGTAAATGGAGCTTCGAACAAGTTAACGTGTTTATTCGCAAAAGTGCCCACGCGTTTGAGTTTTTTATTTTAGCTATTTTATTAGCTTGGGTTTTGATAGAATATCATATTTCAGGATGGAAAGTTACTGTTATGACACTACTAGCTGTGTTGCTTTATGCAATAAGTGATGAATTTCATCAGTTATTTGTTGAAGGAAGAAGTGCTAGGATTTTTGATGTCACGGTAGATTTTGTTGGTGGGGTTATTGGAATTTCATTCGTTCAACTTATATTAAAAATAAGGCAAATAAAAAGCAGGAGATAATCCTGCTTTTTATTTGGAGTTTGATAAGAAGTGTATTAGTTCTTTTTGATTTCTGCGTAGAGGAGATTTTTTATATCGAATGATTCCAAGTTCACTTTTAATTGTTGGTTTAATCGGGATAACAACAATTCCATGTTGATTAAAACTATTTAACTGTTGGCTCATTAGTAAACTAATCATGTCCCCATTGATGACAGAACTTAAAATGGTTTCAATTCGTGCTGTTTGAAGTATTTTAGGATAAAATCCTGCATCTTGGCAAGATTTTAAACAGAGTGTATAAATTCCCGTATGTTTATTCATAAAAATAAATGATTCATCTTTTAAATCCGTTAAAGAAATTTCTGTGGTATTAGAAAATGGATGATGGATAGGTAATAGAGCGACCAGTTCATCTTCTGCAATTTTATAAAAGTCAAATTCCTTCTCATCTATATATTCTTTTCTAATAATTCCAAGATCATAGACTCGATGTTTTAGGCCTGTAATAATTGCTTCTTCTTCAAGTTCTTGAATAGAGAGATTCAGATTTGGATACTGATTTTTAAACTTTTGTAGAGGTGCCAATAGATGATAGGGTGCTAAAACGGGTAAAGTGGCTAATTTAATGCTTCCACGTCCATTCATTGTAAATGGTTGAATAGTGTGTAACATCTCCTCATAACAGAGTATCATTTTTTGGGATTCTTCATAAAAAACTTTCCCGGCTTCGGTTAATACAATAGAGCGTTTACTACGGTCGAATAAAATAATATCTAATTCATTCTCTAGAGCAATAATTTTTTTTGAAAGCGAGGATTGAGAAATATTTAACACTTCAGCTGCTTGTAAATACGTTTGATGTTCAATGATTGAGATAAAATATTTTAATTGTTCAATTTGCATAAGAGTACCTGACCTATTCCAATTTGGAATAGATTATAGCAAATATGAAATTGATTGTCTATCTGATTAGAAGATAAAATTGAATTAAAGCTTTTATGAAAATAAAGGAGCGAGTTAATAAAATGGCTAACCAAATTCATGATTTAAGGAGTGCTATTGAATTTTTAAAACAACATGAAAATCAAATCGTTTATACAAATTCAGAAGTTGATTGCGAAGCTGAAATTTCGGAGATTTACCGTTATGTTGGAGCGGGAGGAACAGTTATGCGTCCAACTAAAATCGGTCCAGCTATGTTATTTAATCATGTAAAAGATTATGAACATTCAAAAGTGTTAATCGGTTTATTCGCATCTCGCGAACGCGTCGGATTAATGCTCGGTTGTGAGCCTGATCGTCTTGGATTTTTATTAAATGATGCTTTAAATCATCCAGTTGATCCTATTGAAATTCCACAAGCAAAGGCAAAGTGTCAGGAAGTCGTTCATTTATCAACAGATGAAGGATTTGATATCCGAAAAATCTTACCGGCACCCAAAAATACACTAGAAGATGCAGGCCCTTATATTACGATGGGACTCTGTTATGCAAGTGATCCAGATACGAAAGCTGGAGATATTACGATTCATCGCTTGTGCTTACAATCTAAGGATGAATTAACAATGTTTTTTACGCCTGGTGTTCGTCATATTGACGCGTTTAGAAAGAAAGCTGAGGGAAATCAAAATAATTTACCTATTTCAATTAGTATTGGAGTCGATCCAGCAATTTATGTAACTTCTTGTTTTGAACCGCCTGCTACTCCTCTTGGATTCAATGAATTAAGTATTGCAGGTGGCCTTCGAGGGAAACCAGTTGAATTGACAAAGTGTTTAACAATCGATGAAATGGCAATTGCAAATGCTGAGTATGTGATTGAAGGTGAACTTGTTTTCGGTCAACGTATGCGTGAAGATATTAATACGAATACTGGAAAAGCAATGCCTGAGTTCCCTGGCTATACGGGCGTTGCGGATCAAGCTTTACCTGTGATTAAAGTGAAGGCCATTACTCATCGAAAAAATCCAATCATGCAAACATGTATTGGCCCAAGTGAGGAACATGTAAATTTAGCAGGGATTCCTACTGAAGCTAGCATCTTAAATATGGTAGAACGTGCTATGCCAGGGCGTGTTTTAAATGTATACGCACATTCATCAGGTGGAGGAAAATATTTAGCAATCTTACAATTCAAAAAATCAATTCCAAGTGATGAGGGAAGACAACGTCAGGCTGCCTTAGTAGCATTCTCTGCCTTTCCAGAGTTAAAACATGTTATCTTAGTCGATGAAGATGTGGATATCTTTGATTCAAATGATGTTTTATGGGCATTAACAACTAGATATCAAGGTGATTTAGATACTGTTTTTATTCCAGGTGTTCGTTGTCATCCACTCGATCCATCTTCATCTAATTTATATCATCCAAGCATTTTGAGTACAGGGATTGCTTGCAAAACCATTTATGATTGTACCGTACCATTTATACAAAAAGAGCGATTTAAACGTTCAAGTTTTAAAGAAGTTAACTTATCAGATTATGATATTAAGCCGTTAAAATAAGAGGGGGAATTTATAATGACTAAACAAAAGCGTCCATTCAAAGAAAATTTATTAGACGTAACAAACATTGAGCCTAAATATTTGGATATTTCATATGCGACATTAAGTGAAAGACAAAAGCTAGATATCTATTTACCAAGTGTTGATGAGGGGCCGTTCCCCGTTATTGTTCATATTCATGGTGGAGCATTCAAAATGGGAAATAAGCGTGATGAACAATTAACGAGTATTTTATTAGGGCTTAAACGAGGATATGCTATTGTATCAGTTAATTACCGATTAAGCCAAGAAGCAAAGTTTCCAGCAGCGGTCGAGGATGTAAAAGCAGCTATTCGTTTTATTAAAGCAAATGCCAAAAAGTATCAGTTGAATCCGAATAAAATTGCAGTATGGGGTGGTTCTGCAGGTGGACATTTATCAGCAATGGTTGGAGTAACTTCACATCTAAGTCTATTTGAACATCCACAATTAGGGAATATAGAGCAATCATCGGCTGTTCAAGCAGTTGTAGATTGGTTTGGACCGATTAACTTTTTAACGATGGATGAGCAGTTTAAAGAACTTGAGGTTAATACTAAATTAGGTATCACTTGTTCTATTAATTCACCAGAATCTGAGTATATTGGAACGTTAATTACAGAAGTACCTGACTTAGTTCAAAAAAGTAATCCTGAAACTTACATTGATGCTTCTAATCCACCATTCTTTATTCAACACGGAACAGCAGATGGGAATATTCCATATCTTCAATCGGTGTATTTCTCAAATAAATTAAAAGAAGTGATAGGCGAAAATAAGGTCTACTTTGAATTACTTGAGGGAGCAGGACATGGAGATGGGGTCTTCTCAGACAAACTGTATTTTACAGCTTCAGAAAATTTAGAAAAAGTATTTGTATTTTTAGATTCAGTTTTAAAATAAAGTAACAGATATCCTTAGGAAAAAGTCCTTGGGAAACTAAATAAAAATTATGAAAGCAGAATGTGTGAATTTACATTCTGCTTTTTGTTGTAAAACGCTATCATAAAATGTAAAATATAGGAAGGAAATGAAAGGAGAGAGAAGTTATGAGTAAAATTTTTGACGGTAAATTAAAAAGAGTAGGGGGCGTTCGACATTCTGAATACAGTGAGTATTTAGAAAGAAAAAAGCATGGTGATTTTGTCGTAAAAGGTGGTGTCTTCACAGATAGTGAGCGTGCCTTTTATTCAAAGCTAGAATTAGTAACAGAAAGATTTCCACTTCGACCATTAGTGAAAGTAGCATTAAAAGATATATTTGATATTAAAGACAGCTTTCTGAATCATAATCAAATTCATTTAGAAAGATTAAAAAATTATTACATTGATTTCTTAGTTTGTGATGAAGAAACAATGATCCCATTATTAGCAATCTTTTTAGGCAAACATAATTTAGATGAAATGAAATTTATCGAGGGATTATTCGAAGAATTCGAGATTAATATCGCTCATGTCGAAGAAAAAGAAGAATACAATGTAATTGAATTAATTCAAATAATGGAGTTAAATATTGATATGAAAAGTTTAATCAAGTAGGTGAGATAAAGATGAAGTATGATGTTATTGTAATTGGATCAGGACTTGGCGGATTAACATGTGCTTCTCATCTATCAGTACTTGGGTACAAAGTCGCAGTGTTTGAACAACATTTTTTAGCAGGAGGATATGCGACAAATTTTAAGCGACATGGATATGAATTTGATGTTTCACTACATGGAATTGGTGGTTTACAACCAGGAGGAAATGTTTATAGTATTTTACAAGCATGTCACGTACTAGATAAAATAAAACCGATAAAAAATAAATTAGCTTATCAGGTTGAATGGAAAGGAAAGCTCATTGAAATTCCGAATGATTTAAAGAAATATCAAGAACTCTTGATTGAGTTGTTTAAAGAATATGAAAAAGAAATTATGAACTTATTTAAGGCGATTACACGGTTTGAAAATGGATTTAATCGATTCATTTTACAAAGTCATAAAGGAGTATTGAATAAAGTGCATCCTGATGCAGCGCTATCTATGAGTTGGTCGATGAAAACAACGGATGAAGTCATCAGAAAATACGTTAACGATGATGAATTTATACGCTTCTTCACGACTCTATGGTCGTACTATGGGTTGCCCCCTAAGCAACTTAGTGCCATTTATTTTTTCATTCCATGGGTTAGCTATCACCATCATGGAAAGTTTTATATTCAGGGTGGCGGTGGAAAACTATCAAATGCTTTTGTAGACGTTATTCATGAGCATGGAGGAAAAGTCTTCTTAAAATCAGAGGTAGTCGAAATTACTTTAAAGCATCGACAAGCAAGTGGCATCAAGTTGAAAGATGGAACGCAGTATGAAGCTGATATCATTGTTTCAAATGTTAATCCGATCACGTTAAGTACTTTATTACCGACTAATCATTTGAAAATAAAACCTCAAGAAATCGGATGCAGTTTAAGTCAACTTTACTTAGTCTTAGACTGCCATCCATCTAAGTTGAAAATTCCAGAAGAGGAAGTTTTCTTCTTAGGAGGAGACACACCTGAACAAGATTATGAAATAACCTTAAATCAACAATTTGATACATGTGGATTTTTGTTGACGAATTATGGTTCAATTGATTCAAATTTCGAAGGAATCTTGACTATGACGTATTTAGATAATTATGAGAGGTGGCCAAGCGAAAAAACACAATATAAGTTGAAAAAAGAAGAAGTTACTCAAATGATGTTAGCAAGGTTAGAAAAAATGTATCCTGGCATCACATCTCATATCGTGGTTAAGGAATTAGGAACGCCTAAAACGATGGAGCGATACACTAAAAATCCTAAAGGTGCTGTTTATGGATATGCCCAAACAGTGAAACAATCAGGAAGATATAGATTGAAAAATCAAACAAATATTTCAAATTTATTTATGAGTAGTGCTTGGAATAATCCAGGTGGTGGTTATGAAGGTGTTATTTCCTCGGGAATAATGACGGCTAGACGAATTCATTTAATGAATTATAAATAATTTTGACGAAATGATTTTATAAGCTTAAAGGGATGCTATAATACCCCTGTATAGGAGGGGATTTTATGAGGCATTTTTTGGGGGATTATACGTATCGATTTTACCTTGTGGTTTTAAAGTTAGTTTTAACAATTGTCCCAACAATTTCGATTGTTTTAGTCGTTCTAAATCTATTTTTCTATCAAAATGATTATCAGGTTAATTCGATTCAATTTTTTTCAATGATTTTACTTGCTATTCTTAGAAATTGGATTAGTGTTGTTATTTCATGTATTTTTTGGGTTAGTGCAGTCTTTGTTTTATTGAAGATATGTCATGTTGAAATAGGTGAAGAGAAAATTGAATCACTAGAACATCTTTTTAAACGTTCGAAAACGTCAAGTTCAATTTCAATGATTGAAACGATTTTAGAAATGTTAGGGATTATCTTTTTAGTTTGGCTTCTTTATTTTAACCCTGAGTATATTTCAAGCTATAGTATAAAGGACAATCGCTTGATTCCATTAACTCCCTTATTTAATAGTAGTGTATTAATTTTTTATCATCCCATGATCATAGCTGTTTATAGCGTTGGTTTTATTTTATCAATTGGAAAATTATTGATAAGAAGATGGTCGCTTGGTTTAGCTATTTTACATTTTGTTTATAAAGCAGGAGTTTGTCTGCTGCTTTGCTTCATTATAATGAATCAATCAGTTTTTAATCCCGAATTTTTTGAGGAAATCTTTATTTATCCTCCTCAAAAAATCATGCTTTACTTTGACATATTCAGCAATGTTATTATAGCAATCATTATCGGGATTACTTTTTTTGATGTGATAAGACCATTCTCAAAAGTTATTAAAGAAATCTAGGAGGCGGATTTATGTTGCTGGATGGATTATCCCTTCTTTTCTAAAATTTTAAAGAAAAGAAGGGGACTTATTTGAAAGATAAATTGAATCAATTAGCAATTCCATTAATGTTAAATAATGTGTTAGGCCTATTAATTGGACTTTGTGATCAGGCAATGATTGGACATGTTTCAATAACAGGGTTTGCAGCTGTTGGAATTGTAGCAGGAATTATTAATAGTTTATCTGGTGTGTTAGGGAGCATATCTATCACTTTTAATATTTTAGGGGCTCGTGCGAAAGGTGTTGAGGATGATGAATTATTGGAATCATATTACCAAATTCATCTGATACAAAGTTTAATGATTGGCCTCATCTTTACTAGTTTTGTTTTTCTTTTTGGAAGACCTATTCTTCAAATTGTTTATCAACTAGAAGGAAAAGTATTAGATGAAGCCATGAGTTATGCCTTTATTTTTAGCATGACACTTGGATTAAACTTACTTCTATTTACGGGTTCAGCCTATTTTAAAATAATGAATCAAACAAAGTATATTTTAATTAGTAACTTAACAGCGGCTATTTTAAATGTTATCTTTGATTATATTTTAATTTTTGGTTTGTTTGGATTGAAGCCACTTGGGATTATTGGAAATGCGATGGGTTCTGTATTAGCACTTCTTGTTAATCTATGTATCTATTTCTTTGTTTTAAAAATGAGAATACGTAAGAAACCTAAGGCGCTAAATTTAGAACATCTTAAGTGTTCATTAAAATTATCCATGCCATTAATGATTCAAGAATTCCTTGAAAGTACGGTTATTGTGCTAATTATAGGGGCATTAGTTGCCAGAATTGGATTACTTGAAGTGGCGGTTTATCAGCTATTGACGATGATTATTGAGATTACATTGATGCCTACGTATGCGTATGGGCAAGGAGTATTGACCCTCATTGGAGAAGGGATAGAAAATTCGTCTAAAATTTTGTATCAGGGAATTATAAGGGCGCTTCTTTTTTACTTTATTTTCGCTACTTGTTTTATGATAAATCGTGAATCATTATTAGGGTTTATCACAAATCAGTCTGTGATGATTGAGACAGCAAGTAGCTACTTACCGTTTGTATACCTCATCTCAGTTTTATTCATTCCAATGACGTTGTATAAATTTAAATTACAAGCCATTGGTTCCACGAAAAGAGTCATTGCTGATACTTTAATTAGTTATAGTATAGGTCTTTTAGTTGCATTTTTATTGGGTTTAATTACTCAACGATTACTTAGTATTTATATTGGACTAGGGAGTGCCTATTGTATTTGTCTATTTCTATTTAGAAGCCATTCGTTTAAAGTTTAATAAATTTAAAAATCACTCTTCTTATTTGATGAGTGATTTTTTTAGTGGGTTACTATCAAATTTTTAAATATATTTGATGAAAAATGATATTAGAGTAAGGAGTATATATAAAGTAGGCAAATGCTTAAATTACAGTTTATGAAATCTTTTAAATCAAGAATAAAGCACGATGAAATAGAGATTATGCTCATCTCATTTTTAGAGGGATTAAAATAATTTCTAAATTCAGAAACTATAAAGGATTTATTCTTCATATCTTCTTTATATTTATTTGATAAAATGATGAAGTGACTAAAAAAGGAGTTGTCTGGGTGAATATTTTATTAATTGAAGATGAAGTGCTGGTTTTAGATGCATTAAAAGCTTATCTTGAACGTGAGCAATATCGAGTATTTGTAGCAACAACAGGAAATGAAGGATTGACTATTTTTGAAAAAGAAAAAATAGATCTCGTTATTTTAGACCTCATGCTACCCGATATGAAAGGGGAAGAGATTTGCCAACAAATTCGTGCTATTTCGGATGTTTACTTGTTCATGTTAACAGCTAAAGGGAGTCTTGAACATCGAATTTTAGGATTAAATTTAGGAGCTGATGATTATCTAGTTAAACCATTTAGTCCTCGTGAACTAGTCGCGCGGATTAAAACAGTGGTTAGAAGAATGAATGGACCTTTACAAAATATAAACCTATATGATGATGGTTATTTACTGATTGATCAATCCAAAAGAATCGTTAAAGTTCAAGAAGAAATCGTTCCCTTTACAACAACCGAATTTAATTTGCTTGTTTTGTTAATGGATAATAAAGGTAAAGTTTTGACGCGAGAACAATTGATTAATCAGATACTCGGTTTTGATTTTAATGGCTATGATCGCACAATTGATGTGCATATCAAAAATATTCGTAAAAAAATTGAACAAGATACAAAACAGCCCCGCTATATAGTGACTGTTATGAAAGTGGGATATAAATTTGGGGGGCACTTTTAATGGTTAGTATTAGAAGACAATTAACTGTCATGTTTTTTGGATGTGCTAGTTTAACCGCTATTTTAATTTATTATTTTGTCAATTTAACCATTTGTTCTCGAATAGATGAGTATATGATGGAAAATCAGGAAAAACGTAATGAACGCTTGGTCACCTATTTTGAAGATTATTATCAGAAAAATAAGCAGTTCTCATCTGATGCAGGTTCCGAACTAATGCACGAAGCTTATATGAATCAATTTTGTTTGATTTTAATGGATTCAAATCAAAATGTCATTTGGGGGATGAGTCCCGATTCAATAAAAGGAGATAGTATGGCTCCAATATCTGGGGACTATCAGGCAAAGATATACGAACTAAAAGTAGATGATGAGCTAATTGGATATTTAGAAATTGGTCAGCATACCCCATTATTATTATCTCAACAAGATCTTGATTTTAAAGAATCGATTAATCGAAGTATGATATTAAGTACGCTAGTCGCAATTGTGATTATTTTAGGATTGAGTATTCTATTCTCTAAACCTTTATCAAAGGCAATTCATGACGTTTCAAATATGGCATTTAAAATCTCAAAGGGAGTATTTGATTTACGGATTCAACGTAAAAGTAAAATTCGAGAAATACAAATTTTAAATAATAGTATTAATGAATTAGCAGATAAGTTACAACAACAGGATACATTAAGAAAACAATTAATCTCTGATGTATCACATGAGTTGAGAACGCCATTAAATATTCTACAAACTAATTTTGAGGCGATGATTGATGGAGTATTGCCATTAAATCAAGAACGATTACAATCGCTTAATAGTGAGGTCATTCGCTTTGGAGAATTATTAAAAAATCTAGAAGTGTTGAAGAGATTCGATTCGGGAGATGAAAAATCGATGTATGCCCCATTATCTTTATTTGAGCTGATTAACGGGATGGAATCAGAAATAAAAGCTCTATTATCCCAAAAATATATTCAGTATGAATTTAATTCAAGTCTTCTAGAAACAGATCTTATCATTGGAAATTCAAATCAAATTAAACAGGTTATCTTAAATTTAGTTTCAAATAGTTTTAAATTTACCAAAGAATATGGGGTTGTTTTAATTAAGTTATCCAAAACATCAGATGAAATTATTTTACATGTTGAAGATAATGGAATAGGGATTAAAGAAGATGAAATACCCTATCTATTTGAACGATTTTATCGCTCAGCTCAGATTCGTCATCAAACAGAGGGTAGCGGCATCGGCTTAAGTATTGTAAAAAAAATTATTGATTTACATGATGCAAAGGTTGAAATTAAAAGTGAAGTGGGGGCAGGAACAATTGTTGAAATTCATTTTTTAAAAGTTATTTAATTTCTTCATATTATCTTTATATCTTTTTGTTATTGTGTTAGGGAAGAGGTGTTGAAGATGAAAAAAATGACCTTTGTAATTGAAGGTATGAGTTGTATGAGCTGCAAGCAAACGATTGAAAAACGATTAAAAAAGCAAAATGGAATCAAAAAAGTGGGAATTAACTATGAAGCAAAACGGTTGAATATTACATTTGACGAATCTTTAATTTCTATAGAACACTTAAAATTAGAGTTAGAATTATTAGGGTATCAATTAAAAACTGAAAAAGAGGCAAGAGAAGATAAAAAATTAATCCTATTAGCCATTATTTTAATAGCAATTATCTATTTTTTATTTGAACGAGTTACTCCAGATTTTAGTGGATTATTAACCTCAAATCAAAACCTAAGTTATATTATTTTATTTATTATTGGGATTACGACTTCTTTTCACTGTGTCTCTATGTGTGGAAGTCTTGCTCTTTCACAAGTGATTCATCATGAAAATCAAGTTAAACGAAACATTCTTTATAATTTAGGACGTATTATTTCGTATACCCTACTAGGGGGTATCATTGGATTGCTTGGAGGGGTTGTCACAACGGATATTCCATTCTTTAATTTGATGCCAATTATTTTAGGGATTATTATGATTGTCATGGGATTAAGTAAATTCGGATTAATTAGAGAATTAAAAATACCAATGTTTAAATTAGGACGATATAAATCAAAGTTCCAATGTCAAGGACCTTTTATTTTAGGTCTTGCTAATGGACTAATGCCATGTGGGCCATTACAACTCATGCAGTTGTATGCATTAGGAACTGGTACTTTTATACAAGGGGCATTAGCGATGTTTTTCTTTAGTCTTGGAACAGTTCCGTTAATGCTAGGGCTTGGTTTGTTTTTAAATAAACTATCTGCTTTTTCGCGGACATTTGTCTTTAAACTAGGAGCTATCCTAATTATCTTTTTAGGAATCAATATGACATTAAATGGATTAACAACGATTGGCTTCGGTTCAACTTTAAGTTTGCAAACTGAATCTCGAATTGAAGCAGAAATGATGGAGGGGAAGCAGGTCGTCGAATTTGATCTAGGTCGTCGTAATTACGAAGAGATTGTTGTTCAAAAAGGAGTGCCTGTTGAGCTAATAATCAACGCCAGTCAAGGAACGCTCAATGGTTGTAATCGTACACTTATTTTAAAAGATTTTAATTTGAAATCAGATTTAAAAGTTGGAGAGAATGTAATTAAATTTATGCCAACTAAAACAGGGACCTTTACCTATTCATGTTGGATGGGAATGATTCGAAATACAATTAAAGTAATTGATTAAAAAATTGGGATTTTTTTTAAAATCCCAATTTTTTTATAATAAGTTTTTGGTTGACAATAATAAGAATGGCATTATAATATAACCATAGACCCCCACCCCGGGGGAGGGAGGTATAGTTAATGAACGAAGAACGAAAAAAAGCACTACAATCATTAAAAACAGCTAAAGGTCAAATAGATGGAATTATTAAAATGATTGAAGAAGAACGTTACTGCATGGATATTTCAAATCAAATTGTAGCAGCGCAAGCGTTACTAAAACGTTCGAATCTTTTAATTTTAAAACAACATTTAAATCATTGTGTGAAACAGGCTGTTATAAACGGTGAAAGCGACGAGAAAATAGATGAAATTATGACCATACTCGAAAAAGCAATGTCTAAATAAAGTGAGGTGATATTATGGAAAGTAAGTCAATGAAAATTGAAGGAATGACCTGTTCTGCTTGCGCAAATCGGGTTGAAAAAGTTGTTTCTAAATTAGATGGCATAAATAAAGCCTCTGTAAACTTCGCAACTGAAACTTTGAGTGTTGAATACGAGACTGGAAAAGTAACGGAGCAAAACATTCAAGAAGCAGTAGAAAAAGCAGGGTATAAAATTCATAAGAATATGAAGACCTATACAGTAGATGTTAAGGGAATGACTTGTTCTGCTTGCGCAAATCGCATTGAAAAAGTAACCGGAAAAATTTTAGGTGTTGAAAATTCAACCGTCAACTTTGCAACCGAAAAATTAACAGTTACGCTTGATGAAAATCAAGTGACATACGGTCAAATTAAAGCAGCCGTAGAAAAAGCAGGGTACGAGATAATTAAAGAAGAACAAAAAGAAACAGAAGTGAAAACAAAAGATGAATCATCAAAATTATTAACTCGTTTCATTGTTTCTTTAATTTTTGCAGTCCCATTATTAATTATTTCAATGGGACACATGGTAGGAATGCCTCTTCCAAAAATGATTGATCCGATGATGAATCCTTTAAACTTTGCACTCATCCAACTTGTTTTAACGTTACCTGTTGTGATTGCAGGGTATAAGTTCTATAAAATTGGATTAAAAAATTTAATTAAACTAAGCCCTAACATGGATTCTTTAATTGCTATAGGAACATTAACAGCATTTTTCTACAGTGTATTCGGAATTTATATGATTACAAAAGGTGATACATCGTACGCTATGCACTTATATTTTGAGTCAGCAGCCGTTATCTTAACGTTAATTACGCTAGGTAAATATTTAGAAGCTGTTTCGAAAGGAAAAACATCTCAAGCTATTCAAGCTTTAATGGGATTGGCTCCAAAGACTGCAACCATTGAACGTCGTGGCCAAGAGTTAGTGTTACCGATTGAAGAAGTATTAGTTGGAGATATCGTAATTGTAAAACCAGGTGAAAAATTACCGGTAGATGGCGTGGTAATAGAAGGAAGCAGTGCCGTGGATGAATCGATGTTAACAGGTGAAAGTATTCCGGTCGAGAAGTCTGAAGGTAGCTTAGTCATTGGTGCTAGTCTCAACAAGACAGGATACATCAAATATCAAGCGACAAAGGTTGGGAAAGATACAGCTCTCTCTCAAATCGTAAAACTTGTGGAAGATGCTCAGGGACAAAAAGCACCAATTGCTAAAATGGCAGATATTATTTCGTCATACTTCGTGCCGATTGTTATTGGACTTGCCATTATCTCCTCGTTAGCTTGGTTATTTGCCGGAGAAACAGGAGTCTTTGCATTATCAATCTTCATTGCTGTTTTAGTTATTGCCTGTCCTTGTGCTTTAGGACTGGCAACCCCAACTGCCATTATGGTTGGAACCGGAAAAGGTGCTGAATATGGGGTCTTAATCAAAGGTGGAGAAGCATTAGAGACAACGTATAAATTAAATACCGTTGTCTTTGATAAAACAGGAACAATTACAGAAGGTAAACCAAAAGTAACAGATATTATTACTATTGATACATTAGAAGATGAGATTTTAGCGTTAGCAGCAAGCGCGGAAAAGGGATCAGAACATCCACTTGGAGAAGCTATTGTACGCGCAGCAGAAGAACGTAACTTATCATTTAGAAGTATTAGTCAATTTAATGCGATTCCAGGACACGGGATTGAAGTTTTAATTGATAAAAGAGATATTTTATTAGGTAATAAAAAATTAATGAATGAGAAAAATATTGATATTAGTTCTGTTAATCTCCAAGCAGATCAATTAGCAACAGATGGAAAAACACCCATGTATATTGCAGTTGATAATAAGTTAGCCGGAATTATTGCTGTAGCTGATACGGTGAAACCAAGTAGCCAAAAGGCAATTGAAACGCTACATGCGATGGGAATCAAAGTAGCGATGATTACAGGTGATAATAAAAAAACGGCAGAAGCTATTGCCAAGCAAGTGAAAATAGACATTGTTTTAGCAGATGTTTTACCTGCTGATAAAGCAAATGAAGTAAAAAAACTTCAAGCTAATGGTGATTTAGTTGCCATGGTTGGTGATGGAATTAATGATGCACCGGCTTTAGCACAAGCTAATGTTGGAATTGCGATTGGAAGTGGAACTGACGTTGCAATTGAATCAGCAGATATCGTCTTAATGAGAAGCGACTTAATGGACGTTTCGACAGCGATTAAATTAAGTAAAGCAACGATTCGTAATATTAAACAGAACTTATTCTGGGCATTTGGATATAATATTTTAGGAATTCCAGTTGCGATGGGAATATTACATATCTTTGGAGGGCCGTTATTAAATCCAATGATTGCAGCGGCTGCCATGAGTTTAAGTTCTGTTTCAGTTTTATTAAATGCATTAAGATTACGTAATTTTAATGCTTAAAAGTTAAGGAGGAATTAAAGATGAAAAAGAAAATTCAATTAGATGGTATGAGCTGTGGACACTGTGTGGCACATGTTAAAGAAGCATTAGAAACATTAGAAAATACAACAGATATCCAAGTTGAATTAGGAACACAGTCAGTACTTGTTGAAACAGGAGCAACTGATGAATTAATCCGTCAAGCAATTGATGAGGCAGGATATACAGTCGTATCGATTGACTAATAAAGTTTTGAATTAATCTAGCTCATAACAAAAAGCTGTTCACAATACTGTGGACAGCTTTTTGTTGTGTTAAAAATAAGGTAATAAAATAAACCATAATAGATGAAGGCAGTTAATAAAGAAATAAAATCCAAGTAAGATGAAGATACAAAAGTTTGTTAACTTAATCATCTTTGGAGTTGCAGATTGTAATCGATAATAAAGATAAATGAATAGCAGAGCCGGGATTATTCCCTTAACAAAAAAGGTTGCAAAACTATTTTCTATGATTGAAGCCATTACAGGATTAGCCTCGATAATAAGCCCAGTACGAACTAAGATGAGCGTTAATAAAATATCACTAATATTTAAAATATATAGGATAATGAGCTTGATTTTTATCGTACTTAAACTGGATTGTTTGATAAACTGAAACATTTGTAACCCCTCCACCTTCACAAAGATCTTCTTATATTTAATATAGGGTGGTCGAGTTATTTATATTCACTTATCTTACAAATTTGTAAGAGAGTTCAATAGGTAATGTAAGACGTACTTTGTATAATGAAGACTATAACATGAACAATAAGGAGGTAGGGTTTTGCTTAAATTAAGTTCATTTCAATTAAAACTTTTTGCTATGATCTTCATGGTAATGGATCATTTGTATACGTATTTGAATATGAGAGGTGGCTTAGAAATTCCAATCTGGTTTGGTTATATCGGAAAAATTTCAGCGCCTATATTCTTTTACTTAATTGTTGAAGGATTTTTCCACACTCGAAATCGAAATAAATATATGTTAAGGTTATTTAGTTTCGGTGCTATCATGATTGGAGTTGACCTATTGCTAGGCATCCATAATAATATTTTCTTATCGCTTGGATTATCGGTTGCATTAATGAATATGATTGAATTTGGAAAAAAATCAGAGCGATATAGGCTAAGTATTATATTTTCTATCTTGATAGGTCTATTGGCAGTGGTGACAGAAGCTTCAATCTATGGTGTGATCGTGACACTCATCTTTTATTTCCTGCGTAATAAAAAGGGATGGATGGCCTTTGTTTATACTGTGTTCAGTATCTTACCGCTATTGAGCGCAATAAGCATGGGACCTGATTTTTTAGAAGCTATTTTTCTTTGGGATTATCAATGGATGATGTTCTTAGCTATTCCATTTATCTTGTTATATAATGGAGAACTTGGCTTTAATAATAAATTTACAAAATGGATGTTTTACTTATTCTATCCACTTCATTTAATCATCATTGTATTATTAGCGAAATATATCACAGCATAAAGGAGAATTTTATAGATGAATACTATTTTAAGTGTTGAAAAAGTAGAGAAGTATTATGGAAATAAAGACAATGTCACAAAAGCTATTGATCAAATTAGCTTTAAAGTTGATAAAGGTGAATTTGTTGGTATTATGGGACCATCAGGAAGTGGAAAAACAACTTTATTAAATTGTATTTCTACGATTGATAAAGTAACAACAGGTCATATTTTAATTAATAATCAAGATATCACGACGATGAAATCTAAAGTATTAGAAAATTTTCGTCGTGATGAACTAGGATTCATTTTCCAAGATTTCAATCTTCTTGATACGCTAACAGCTTATGAAAATATTGCACTCGCATTAACAATCCAAGGACGTAAAGTAAAAGAAATTGATCCGCTTATTCAAGCAGTTGCTAGCAAGCTTGAAATTACCCAAGTCCTATCAAAATATACATATCAAATGTCAGGGGGACAAAAGCAACGTGTAGCTTCAGCAAGGGCAATTGTCACAGACCCATCGATTATTTTAGCGGATGAACCGACAGGTGCACTTGATTCAAAATCTTCTCGTCTATTGCTTGAATCATTTGAAAAATTAAATCAAGAATTAGAAGCAACCATTTTAATGGTGACGCATGATGCGTTTACAGCAAGTTATGCACATCGTATTTTATTTATTAAAGATGGTAAAATCTTTAATGAGTTAATTCGAGGCAATGATTCACGTAAAGAATTCTTTAATCGAATTATTGAAGTCATGACCATTCTCGGAGGTGACATCAATAATGTATTCTAAAATTGCGCTTGGAAATGTCCGTAAAAGTTTTAAAGATTACGCTATTTATTTCCTAACCTTAACTTTTGCAGTCTGTATTTTTTATTGTTTTAATTCGATTGAGTCACAAAAAGCAGTTCTTGATATGAGTGCCTCACAAGCCGGTTATATGGAAAGTATTAATCAACTTCTATCAATGGTCTCTGTTTTCGTTGTGTTTATATTAGGTGGACTCATTCTATATGCGAATAACTTCCTCATCAAAAAGCGTAAAAAAGAACTAGGTGTTTACATGACGCTGGGAATGGGGAAAAGTAAAATTTCGAAAATATTAGTCTTAGAAACTTTTATTGTTGGAATTTTATCATTAGTCGTTGGACTAGGAGTAGGAATTCTTTTATCACAAGGACTTTCTGTGTTTACTGCAAAATTATTCGAAGTAGGTATGACACAATTTCGATTTGTTATTTCATTTAGTGCGATTATAAAAACAATCATTTATTTTGGGTTGATTTTCTTATTTGTGATGTTTTTTAATACAATCATTATTTCAAAATATAAATTGATTGACTTATTAAATGCTTCTAAAAAATCAGAAACAATTAAAGTTAAAAATCCAATCCTTTCACTTCTCATCTTTTTAGTAGCAGTTATTATGCTAATAACTGCGTATGGCATTGTGCTAAAAGTCGGACTAAATGAGATGAGCAGTCTCTTTAATCTTTCAATTGTACTTGGAATTATTGGGACCTTAGGATTTTTCTATGGTGGAGCAGGATTTTTATTAGCGATGATCCAACGTAATCAAAATATCTACTTAAAGAAATTAAATATCTTTGTAGTTCGTCAAATCCATAGTAATATCAATACAAATTTCCTATCTGTTTCGCTCATCTGTTTAATGTTATTTATTACAATCGGTGGGTTATCAACAGGTTTAAGTATGAAGACATCTATTGAAAATGGAATTGTGGCTCCTTTTGATGCTTCGGCCTATATGTATGTGGATGATGAAGATGAAATCAAAACCATGCAACAAGTTGTTGAAAAACTAAATTTTGATTTTAAGGGAAATGAGCATATGTTTTTTGAAGCATATAGATTAGAGGGGATATCTACAGGAGACCTTATTTTACCTTACGTAACGGGAACATTAAAAGATCAATTAGAGAATGGTTATTGGAATTCTATTAATGCTATTAAAATTTCAGACTATAATAAAATTCAACAGTTATTAGGAAAAGATTCAATTACCTTAAATGATCATCAAATTTTAGTGACTTCAAATTTCTCAAAATTCCTAGAACCGCTAAAGGTGTATTTGAAAAATAATTCAGAGATTAAAATAAATGGTGAAACATTCGAAATCAAAAATAAAGACGTAATGACTGACGCAACTTATAATTCTGCTTTAGCTGATAATATATTAACTTTGATTGTTCCAGATAAGGTAGTTTCTAGCCTAGAACCAACTATGACTTATATGAACATTCAGTATACAGCACAAGATAAAGTAGAAGCTGAGTCTTATTTTGGTGATTACTTAAATAGTTTTTTTGAAGAAGGTAGTAAAGATGGGATTTTTCTCATCGGTTATACAAAACAACAAATCTATGAAAATAGTCGTGCAACGTCGACAGTAGTTTTATATGTAGGACTTTATTTAGGAATTGTCTTTTTATTATCTAGTGCAGCAGTCTTAGCACTGCAACAATTATCGGAAGCTAGTGATAGTATCGAACGTTACAAATCATTACGAAAAATCGGCGCCACTCAAAAAATGATTAATAAAACAATCTTTATTCAAACATTAATCTACTTCGCCTTACCACTTGTACTGGGAATGATTCATGCAGTATTTGGTATCTATGTAGTTAATAAAGATTTAACATCACTATATGGGCAGTCCGATATATTAGTTTCATCGATTATGACGATGATGGGGATTATCGTTATTTATGGAGGGTATTTCCTCACAACGTATGTGGGTTACAAATCAATCATCAAAAATGCTAAATAATTAAAGTTGTTTACAATGATTCATCACTAAGAAAAGGATGCAAAAAGGCATCCTTTTTGAAATTAACATATGATTTTGATAAAGATATCTTATATAATTTAAGTTATATTGAGAGGGATGGTAGGGGAATGATTATTTTTTATAAATGTTTAATTTTAATGATTGTGTGTGTTGATTTTATTTATCTTATGATAAATAAAAATAATAAGTTATTTTATATTAGTAATCATTCATATCAAGTGAAAGATACTAGTTTGTATCCGATAATTCGAATTTATCAAGTGAGTATTTTATTATTCGTTATAGCAATCATAGGAATTCTTGATATTAATTTCATGTGGTTACTTGTAACAGCAATGATGGTTCTTGAATTCGTCATCGTCAAGGTGGCTTTGAAAAAGAATTATTTAGAATTAATGAGTAAGAAGTAATAGTTTATAAAAAAGCGACTTTTATTCTCGATTAGGTAGAGAGGAAGGTCGCTTTTTTGATAAGTATTAAAATCTTTATAAAATCTTTAAAATTTTATCATAAGATACATTCAGTTAAGAAATTAAAGGAGTGCGATAAATGATGGAAACCGTATTGTTTGTGGATAACTTAAATAAAAAAATCAGACGACGTGAGATTATAAAGGATGTGAGTTTTACGGTAGGTAAAGGTGATATTTGTGGATTTATCGGTCCTAATGGAGCGGGAAAAACAACGATTATTAGAATGTTAACCTCACTTGTTAAACCGACATCGGGACAGATTCAATTAAATGGTTATGATGTCGTCACACAGCGTAAAGAGGCTTTGCAAAATCTTGGAGCAATTGTTGAGTCGCCAATATTCTTTTCCCATATGAGTGGGGAGGAAGTCTTGATGAACCTAGCGTTATTAATCCCAAATAAAACAAAGTCAGAGCGCCTTGCAAAGGTTTTAGAAGTGCTAGAGGTTGTAGGACTAAGTGATCGGAAAAAAGATAAAGTTTCAACGTATTCTCTTGGAATGAAGCAACGACTAGGGATTGCACAGGCTTTACTTAATGACCCTCAAATCATTATTTTAGATGAGCCTGCGAATGGACTCGATCCACTTGGAATGGTAGAACTCCGTGAATTAATCTTGAAACTAAATACGGAGCAGGGGATTACGTTCTTTATCTCAAGTCATCTACTAGATGAACTTCAAAAAATTTGTAACAAGCTTGTCATTATTAAAAGCGGGACTATCGCTTGGCAGGGGGCTAAAGACGATTTCTTAGTCCTAGGTAATCAAGACGCAACGCTTGAAGAAGTCTTCATTAAGTTAATTCAGTAGGAGGATGACATGAAACAATTAATTCACAGTGAATTCAAACGATACTTTTCTAAAAAATCATGGTTGGGTGTTTTAGGTTCAATTCCATTTATGATTGCTTTGATGGCTTCACAAAGCCTTAAAGCAAACCAAATCGTGACACTGGATAGAGTGGCAAGTTTTAATACGTTTGCTTTATACACGCCACTGCATAAAATTTTTACGTTTTATTTATTTGCAGTGGTCATCTTACTTGTTGTAACGACAATCGCAAGTGAGTATGAAAAAAGTGAAATTCGAATGGTACTCATTAGAGGATATAGTACACGACAAGTCTTTTTCGTGAAACTCATGATGATCGTATTGGCGCTATTTATTTTTATCGTCGGATATGTTGCCTGTTCCTATTTAGTAGCATCCGTGATATTTGAACATCAGACTGTTATTTCAAGCTTTTTAAGTTTTGACGATTTAACGTCAGTTCAAGTGTTTCTGATGACCCTTAAGTACTATGGGCTCCTATTTTTAATTTTAGCAGTCTTTGCTATGGTCATTGCTTTTTTTGCGATGTTTACAAAGTCAGTTATTAGTACAACAGTCATTGGATTATTAATAGTCGTGGCATCATTTGGATTTTATATGGTCACACAATTAGTGGGACGGTACATCAGTGGAATAGATATCAATCAATTAAATTTACTTGCGTTACCACTGATGCAATTAAAGGGGGCTTATCAAATTGTAGCGGGACATACGACTAGCCTGCATCAGAGCCTTACGATTTTAGGAAGCTATTTTATATTGTTTATGGGATCAAGTTATTATCTGACAGGTCGTCAGGACCAATTTATTTAATGAGGTGAAGAGAATGAAACAATTAATTCAAAGCGAGCTATCGCGTCTTGTGATGAGACGTCGAACAGCTATTATTTTAATCATCAGTCTATTAGCATTTATATTTATAGCATTTTTTAATTCAACGTTTGGAGTTGGATTTTATGATCCATTCGTGACCGCTAATTTAGATTCTTTAAATTTTACACCTTTTATTTTACGTGACTATCATTTTTATTTAGTTCTGATTTTGTGCCCGCTATTAGTGGTAGAAACGTTTAATCGTGAACGTTATAGTGGAGAGTACCGAATGGTGATGATTCGTCCTTATTCAAGAGTGCAACTTTATGTTGCTAAAATATTGACGCTTGCGATTGTTATGGGGGTATTTTCAATCATATTGTGGATGATGGCAAATATATTTGCTCAGCTGATGTTACCTAAGGTAACGAACACGTCATTCTTTGAATCACAGACCTTATATACGAGCACTGAAGCAATCCTATTTAGTCTAAAATTTTACATTGTAGAATATGTTATCTTAATCAGTGTGATGGGAGTCATCAGTCTGATCTCACTTCTATTACCAAATACGATTTTAGCATTCTTAGGATCAGTGTTTGTGTTATGTCTTGTTGGATTCGGAATGCCAGTATTTGAGTTTTTAGTAAGTTCAACACGCTCTATTTTTGATTTATTACTTGGAATGGGAAGTAGCGGAAATGTTATACTATATGTATTGGTTATTTTAGGAATTGGAATTGGAGGTTCCTATGCATTGTTTAGACGTAACGACTATTTATCTTAGAGGTGAACGATGAGTCAAAAAATATTAGTGGTAGACGATGATTTAGAAATTTTGGAAATGTTATATGATGCGTTAAATGATGAAGGTTATCTTGTGTATAAAGCATCAAATAGTTTTGAGGCTAGAAGTCAGCTCAAAGTAAATCCTGATTTGATGATTTTGGACGTCATGATGCCAGGTCAGGATGGATTTGAGTTTTGTAAGGAAATTCGCTCAGTCGTGAGTTGCCCCATTATTTTTCTAACGGCGAAAGTTTCAGAATCAGATTTAATTCAGGGATTCGCCATTGGGGGAGATGATTATCTAACAAAGCCATTTAGTTTACGAGAATTAAGGGCGCGAGTTGCGGCGCATCTTCGCCGAAATGAACGTCAAAGTTCAAGGGAGCAAAGTTTTTTAATTTTTCAACATTTAAAAATTAATTTACAGAGCAGAACTGTTTTATATTTCGATGAATGCGTACCGCTGACGAAGCGAGAATATGAGATTGTGGAATTGCTAGCCTTAAATAAAAATCAGGTTTTTTCAAAGGAACAAATCTATGAATTGGTATGGGGGTTAGATGCTGAAGGTGATTGTGCGACGGTAGCAGAACATGTTAAGAAAGTTCGTTCTAAATTTCAAACAATTCAAACTGATTTCAATTATTTAAAAACTGTTTGGGGTGTCGGATATAAGTGGGATGTGTAATAAGAAGGAGCAAAATTAGATGCTAAAAGAACGTTCATTATTAACTCAAATTAATTTAAGTTTTCTTGGGATTTTGAGTTGCACCTTTGTGAGTACCGTTGTGATAATTTTTTTATTTTTAGTAGTAGCTCAGTATGTAGCGTATCCTGCTAATCATTATGAACAACAACTTCCAATGATTGTGGATTATGTGAATCAACATTCAAGTTCATTGTTAATAGGGGAAGGAAAAGAAGAATTTGAAAGGACCTTTGATTTGAGTAAAGTCACGTATCAAATCGTTAACTTTGATACGGAAGGTGAATCAGATTTAATCTCAAAATTAAATACAACACAATCTGATGGAAATGGAAATTATACAAAGTATATTCCGCTTACGGATAGTAAAGGAACGTTAAAAGGATGCCTTAGCTATACATATCCCCTTCGATTAATGCCATTAGAAAATCGGCAGTTTGTCTATTTAATCATGTTTATCGGAGTCTTTAGTTTACCATTTCTATTTTTGATTTTTTATATGTGGTTCTTCGGGAAAAAGTTAAAAATTAATGTGATGATTCCTCTTCAAAAGTTGAAATGGGCATCGCAAAAAATTGAGAATCAAGATTTAGATTTTGAGTTGCATGAAGACTATAATAATGAGTTTAATGAAGTAATCTTCTCATTTGAAAAAATGAGAAAAACATTAAAAGAAACGTTAACAAAACAATGGCAAATTGAACAGCAACAAAAAGAATTAATTTCAGCACTTGCCCATGATTTAAGAAGTCCTTTGACTGTTATAAAAGGTCATGTTGAATTATTGCAAGATGGTGCTTATCAAAATGAAGCGAGATGTTTAAAGTATTTAAATATCTTAGAAGGGGCAACGAATCGATCAATCGTGTTAGTAGAGGATTTAAATTTATTATCTCAACTTGATCAACTAGATTTTATTTTCCAACAAGAAAATGTTAATGTGCTTCAATATTTTTCAACTGAACTTGAATCATATGAGGATATTTGTCTGAAATATCAATTAAACTTGAGGACTGATTTAGATTTGTTAAATCCAACACTCATAATGAAGTGTGATCCGCTTAGATTATCAAGAGTGCTCGATAATATTCTGATGAATGCCTGTCGATATGCGCCTACGTCCTCTGATATTGGTGTCTTAGTGTATCAAAAAAATAAGGCAGTGATTTGTGAGATTACAGATCAAGGAAATGGATTTTCGGAGGAGGATTTAAAGTATGGACTTGAAAAGTTTTATCGAGGAAATAAAGCCCGTTCTAAAGATGGAGGCTCGGGTCTAGGGCTTTATATTTGTCAACGAATTATGAAGTTGCATGGAGGAGAAATCGTGCTTTCTAATCAAGAAAGTGGGGGCGCCAAAGTTGTAGTTTATTTACCATTACAGGATTGATTTTATTTAAATCCCTTGGTTGACAATAAAAAATGCGAGTGGTATTATAGGTTTTATAAAACGTATACATTAAGGGGACAGCTATGAAGATAAAACGAGTATTAAACAATAATGTTGTCGTTTCTCTTGATGAAAAAGGACAAGAAATTATTGTAATGGGCTGTGGTATTGCCTTTCAAAAGAAACCTAATGATATCGTTAATAAGTCTAAAGTTGAGAAAATTTTTGTACTAGAAGATCAGATGATGATTGGAAAGTTTCAACAACTTTTAGACGAAGTTCCAATGGAGTATATGACCATCACGGATCGAATTATTAAGTATACAGAAGCGAAGTTTCAAAAGGCAATTAATGATATTGTCTATCTTTCTATCACGGATCATATTTATAATTCTGCTTTAAGGTTTAAAGCTGGAGTTGTCCTGAAAAATGGATTACTTTGGGATATTAAACGTCTTTATAAAGAAGAATTTGAAGTAGGGTTATATGCATTAAAAGTGATTCAAGAAGAAGTTGGTATTGAATTCCCTGAAGATGAAGCAGCTTATATTGCGACTCATATTGTCAATGCAAGACTTAATGAGGAAATCCCAATCGTCATGAATATGACGAAAATGACACAAGAGATTTTAAATATCGTAAAATATCATTATAAAATGGAATTAAACGAAGAATCTCTAGCTTATAGTCGATTTGTAACACATCTAAAATTTTTTGCACAACGTATTTTTAATAATAAAAAATATGTCAGTCAAGAAGATGATGAACTGTACAATATTGTGAAGTTAAAATACAAGGATGCTTATGCATGCGTAAAAAAAATTGACAAGTTTTTAGAGCTTGAGTATAATTACAAATTGACACATGAAGAAGAACTTTATCTAATCATCCACATTGAACGGGTGGTAGAAAAACATAAATAATCAGGATTGTGACTGGTAAGGCAGGCAAGACCTAAGTTTGGGACAAATATGCTATAAATATAGCTATTAGTATATCCTTCTTAGGTCTTTTTGTTATTTATGTTAAATAATAATCAGGATTGTGACTGGTGAGGCAGGCAAGACCTAAATTGAGCAATAGGGAACGAGACTATCCATTGGACTCCTTATGCTTATTTTAGGTCTTTTTTGTTATCAAAAGGGGAGGAATCTAAATGAAAAATTATTTAGTACTTGATATAGGTGGAAGTTCAATTAAATATGCTTTGATGAACGAAGTAGCAGAATTTCTAGATAAAGGTAGTGTTAAAACGCCGCTTGATTGCATTGAAAGCTTAGTTGAAACAATTGGACAGATTTATGATGCATTTCAATCGGATATTGAAGGTATCGCAATTAGTATGCCGGGAGTTTTAGATTCAGCAACCGGTTATGCTTATAGTGGTGGATGGTTAGAATACAACAGTGGCCAAAATATTATTGATGTATTGAAAAAACGTTGTAATACAGTGATTACTATTGAGAATGATGCCAAATGTGCGGCATCAGCAGAACTTGGTTTTGGAAGTTTAAAAGGATGCAAAGATGCGGTAGTAATTGTGTTAGGGACTGGTGTTGGTGGTGGTGTCATCATTGATGGTAAAGTTCATAAAGGACGTCATTCATTTGCTGGAGAATTTAGCTTTATGCGTATGAATTGTAATCAAATTGATGTGAAGAATCATGTATGGGGATTTAAAAATGGGGCTCCTGCCTTAGCAGAAAAAGTCGCTAATATTAAAGGCTTACCAGTTGAAGAAGTAAATGGATTGTTCATTTTCGAATTAGCGAATTCAGGTGACGAACAAGTATTAACAATCTTAGATGAATTTACAAAATGGGTTGCCATGCAAATCATTGATATTCAGTGTGTGATTGATCCTGAATTAGTTGCAATTGGTGGAGGAATTAGTGCTCAACCGTTATTGATTGAATTGATTCAAAAACATCTTGATGCAATGCAAGAAAATTTCGGATTCTATAAGCCATCTGTTAAAGTAGTACCTTGTGAATTTAGAAATGATGCGAATTTAATTGGAGCGTTATATGCATTTTTATCAAAAGAATTATAGTTATGATATCTAGGCAAAAGCCTTTAGATATATATTGGATTGTTACTGGTAAAGCAGGCAAGACCTTCATGTTAAATTTCAAAACAATGGAGGAAAAAAATTATGGATTATGCAAAACTTGCAAAAGAATTATTAGATTTAATGGGTGGAAAGCAAAATGTGAAGGACGTCACTCATTGTGCAACACGTTTACGATTTAATTTAAAAGACGATTCAGTTGTAGACGAAGCAAAAGTAAAAAAAGTAAAAGGTGTAATGGGAGTGTCTAACAAAGGTGGACAATTCCAAGTGATTATCGGTCAAGATGTTGCAAGAGCACACCGTGAATTATTGAAACTAGGAAACTTTGCTGGAATGGGAGCTGGATCTTCAAAGAAAGAAAAAGGAAAAGTTTTAGATACAATTTCGGGTATTTTTAATCCGATTTTACCAGCTATTACAGGAGCAGGGATGATGAAAGCTTTGTTAGTTTTACTAACAGCTCTAAATGTTGTATCTCCCACAAGTCAAACTTATATTGCCTTAGAATTTATTGCAGACGCTGCTTTTTATTTTTTACCGATGATGTTAGCAGTCACATCAGCTAAGAAATTTAATACAAATGCCTTCTTAGCAATTACGATTGCGGGAGTCTTATTACATCCAACTTTTACAGCAATTGTCGGAGCGGGAGAATCATTCTCATTCATTGGACTACCAGTTCAGTTAGTAGGGTATGGAACATCTGTTATTCCAATTATTTTAGCTGTATGGTTAATGTCTTATGTTGAGAAGTTTGCTGAAAAAGTAACACCTAAAGTGGTTAGTTTCTTCGTAAAACCATTATTAACAATCTTAATTGTTGCACCAATTACGTTAATGGTTATCGGACCTCTAGGAATGATGATTGGAAATGGATTAGCCTATGTGTTCTTATGGATGTCAGAAAATTTAGGCTGGTTAGCTTTACCGGTTATGGCTGCCTTATGTCCTTGGATTATTATGACAGGTATGCACCACGGATTTACACCATTAACAATGTCTGCTTTTTCTAAATATGGATATGATCCAATCACATTCCCGGCAAGTTTATGTTCAAATATCGCACAAGGTGGAGCTGCTTTGGCTGTAGGAGTTAAATCGAAAAATCCAGAAATTAAACAGTTAGCAACATCAGCAGGGATTACAGCGGTATTTGGTGTAACAGAGCCAGCATTATTTGGTGTTAACTTGCGATTCAAAAAACCAATGATGGGAGCAACAATTGGAGCGACAGTTGCTGCTATTTATGCTGGAGTTGTTGTTTTGAAAGCATTCGCGATGGCGACACCCGGATTAGCATCACTTGCGATGTTTATTGGAGAGGGAGAATTCTCTAAAAATATTTTACATGCTGTGATTACATTAGTTATCGCATTGGTTGTTTCATTTATTGCGACATGGATCATTGGATTTGAAGATGAGCCTGTAGAAGTAGAAGAAACAAAAAACGAGGAAAAAGAAGTGGTACCTTTAAATAAAAAAGTTAAAGTGATGAGTCCAATGGAAGGAACAATTGTTCCCTTATCAGAAGTTAAGGATGCAACATTCTCACAAGAAATTATGGGAAAAGGAATCGCAATTGAACCAACTGTTGGTCAAGTTGTTGCACCATTTAACGGAACTGTAACTGCTCTATTTCACACGAAACATGCGATTGGATTAACATCTGATGAGGGTGTAGAAGTATTAATTCATGTTGGAATCGACACAGTTCAATTAAATGGAGAACATTATAAAGCGTATATCCAAAATGGCGATAAAATCAAAGCAGGTGATTTATTAGTGGAATTTGATATCGAAGCGATTAAGGTTGCTGGATACGAAGTGGTAACACCGGTAATCATCACTAATACACCTACTTATAGTGATATTATTCCAATGAAAGAAGGCTTAATTTTAAAAGGTGAGGAGTTATTAACTATATTATAGGTAGAAAGGATGAGTTTTTATGTTATCAGGTGTATTTCAAAAAGAGTTCTTATGGGGAGGTGCAGTTGCGGCGAATCAATTAGAGGGAGCTTGGAATGAAGATGGAAAAGGAGTTAGCATCGCAGATGTTTATACGGCAGGAGCTATAGATAAATTTCGTGAAGTTACAGATGGAGTTTTAGATGGAGTATACTATCCAAACCATGTCGGGATTGATTTCTATCACCGTTATAAAGAGGATATTAAGTTATTTGCTGAAATGGGATTCAAATGTTTCCGTACGTCTATTGCGTGGACACGAATTTTTCCACAGGGTGATGAGTTAGAGCCAAATGAAGCGGGATTACAATTTTATGATGATTTATTTGATGAATTATTAAAATATGGAATTGAGCCTGTTATTACATTATCTCATTATGAAATGCCATATCATTTAGTAAAAGAATATGGTTCATGGCGTAACCGTCAATTAGTTGATTTCTATACACGTTATGCAGAGGCTGTTTTGAAACGTTATAAAGATAAAGTAAAGTATTGGATGACTTTCAATGAAATGAACGGAATTCCTCATATGCCTTGGGTCACAGCAGGAATTCAAATCCAAGATGGAGAGGATAAAAAGCAAGTCTTTGCTCAAGCAGCGCATCATCAATTTGTCGCGAGTGCTAAAACGGTAAAAATGGCACGTGAAATCAATCCAGAAATGAAAATGGGATGTATGGTTATCATGGGATATACATATCCGAATACATGTAATCCATTAGATTCGATTGAACGTGAAGCATTCATGGATGAGACATTAATGTTTACAGATGTTGTCGTTCGAGGTTATTATCCAAAATCAGCCTTACTTGGCTATGAACGCGAGGGAATTAATGTTGTCATGGAAGATGGCGATTTAGAGGTTATTAAAGAAGGAACAATGGATTATATTGGATTTAGCTATTACATGTCATTTGTTGCCTCATCAGAAGCAGGAGAAACGGTAAGTGGAAATGGAATCGCATCAGTTAAGAATCCATATTTAAAAGCCAGTGACTGGGGATGGCAAATTGATCCAGTAGGGCTACGCTTAACCCTAAAGTTATTACATGATCGTTACCAAATTCCATTATTCATTGTTGAAAATGGATTTGGAGCACATGATGTGATTGAAGAAGATGGTTCAATTAACGACGATTATCGTATTGAATACTTAAAACAACATATCATTGAAATGAAAAAAGCAGTTGAAATTGATGGTGTTGAATTAATTGGATATACACCTTGGGGATGTATTGATCTTATTAGTAACGGAACAGGTGAGATGAAAAAACGTTATGGATTTATTTATGTTGACCGTGATAATGAAGGTAACGGAACACTAGAACGTTCTAAGAAAAAAAGCTTTGAGTGGTACAAAAAAGTCATCGCAACGAATGGAGAGGAACTATAAAATATCTTCATTAAACGTATATAAATTAAACTTCTAATATCTTTCAAACAAAAAAGAGATAGTTCGCCTGTAGAACTATCTCTTTTGATATAGTTTTTTTATACTAGTGTGAACGACATATCTGAACTTATATATAGTGTTTATCATTTTTTACTTCTGTGATTTTATCTTCAAGAATTTGAGCCAGTATAGCTTCTTTATGCATAGTATATCTGTCTCTAGCAATAGGTGAAACTTTAATTAACATAATAAATAGGTCAAGAAGGAAGAATACAATTATATTAAAAGTTAAAAAGTGTTTTTCATTATTACTTCTCTAGGATAAACCTTAATTATAGTTGCATTATATTAATTAGAATATAAGAATGTCATTTTTATATCTTACAAAAAGGCCGCGGTTCTGTAAGAGAGGACCAATTTATGTTATACTTTTTAAAAGTATTGAGAAGGAGGATATTTTTTATGACGTCAAATCGCTTTAAGAAGCAGTTAGATTTTTTAATTGAAATTGATAAAGTTAAAAATATTTTACGTATGACATCCATTGCAGATGGAAGCCGTCGTGAAAATGATGCTGAGCATTCATGGTCACTTGCAATGATGGCCTTATTATTTCACGAATATATGCCTCACACAGATATTTTGAAGGTAATTAAGATGGTTCTAATTCACGATTTAGTTGAAATCTATGCAGGAGATACATTTGCATTTGATGAAACTGGGTATGAGGATAAGGAAGAAAGAGAACAGTTATCTGCAGATAAAATTTTTGGAATTTTAGAATCAGACCAAGGTCAAGAGTTACGTCGTTTATGGGATGAATTTGAGGCTTGTGAAACAGAGGAAGCACAGTATGCTGCCATGCTTGATCGTTTACATCCTTTTATTATGAATTATCTTCATGAAGGTGGGACCTGGAAGGTGCACCAAATTACAGATGAGCAAGTTTATAAACGTAATCAGATTACATTAGATAAAGGCCCACAAGAGTTTATTGATTTTATTCATGAAGTTGTCACTGACTTTGTTGAAAAAGGTTATATTAAGTCAACCAAATAAAAAATGATGCCATGCGGCATCATTTTTTATTTAATTTTAATTTATGATTATTTTCGATTTTTTTCCACAGATAAACGAGTGATGAAACCAGGAGGATTCCGAATGCTAAAGATCCTGCAATAGCAAAGGTATGAATAAAGGTTGATAAAAATTCTTGTGTATTTCCTTGTATGAAATGTTCCATGGTGTAGTAAATTCCACTTCCGGGGACAAGTGGGATTAAGGCTGCAATTAAAAAGATGGTAACAGGTACTTTGTGAACACGTGCCATAATTTCTGAATAAAGAGAAAGGACAACAGTTGCCGCGAAGTATTGAATTAAGTCATTTTGATAGACGGCTGCTAATTCGAAGGTAAGCCAGGCAAGGGCTCCGCCGATAGAGGCATAAAAAATCATTTTTCCGCGAATGTTGAAAATAATACAAAATCCAATGCAGGCTAAAAAGGAATAAAGACAAGGGAGAATAATAGACATAGGATACCTCCTAAAAAATATTAGACATTGATAAGGCAATTCCGGTTCCGATAGCGATTGAAGTTGCGGTTAGAATAGCTTCCGTCATTTTTGTTTGACCGGCAATAAAGTCTCCAGCAATAACATCGCGTACTGAGTTGGTTAAGGCAACCCCAGGTACGAGGTTCATGACTAAACCAATAATCATTTTATCAATATTTTGTGCAAAGTTAAGTTCGTAAGATACGACGGCTAAAAAGGCTGCAACCATACTACAAATAATTGTAATAAAAAAAGGATTCGTTCGGAATCGATCCATTAATTCTGAAATAATTTTAATAATAGGGCCAATCAAAAGCGCGCATAATGCATCGTAAACTGTTCCACCAAAGAATAAAGTAAAAGTTGAAGACGTTAGAGCATAAGCAAAAAGTTGCATCTTGAATCCAAACTTTGGTCTTGCTTGAATTTGTTCTAATTCCTCTTTAACTTCTTTTAAATCAGGTGTCGTTTGACAGGTATATCTTGCAAGATTATTTAAGCGTTCAACTTTATCTAAGTTCGTTGAACGTTGATGAATTCGTCTTGTTTTTGTTATGTTGCAGTTTCCTACTGTATTAATGGTTACGATTATAGTGGTTGGAACTGCGTAGACATCTACTTCTTTCACACCATAAGCCAAGGCCATTCGTTGAATTGATTCTTCAACCCTGTATATTTCAGCTCCATTTTCAAGAAGCATCTGTCCCAGTCGAGTTGTTATATTTAATAACTCATTATAATCCATTATTACCACCTCGTGGATAGTATAACATATATTTATCGCTCTTAAAATCCAACAAAATCTCCTAAATGAAGATAGTCTATTTAATTATAGAAATTTCAAAATAAAGTTATATAATATATATATGTTACATACATATATATATTCGAAAGTGAGGGACAGAATTGGAAGAGAAACAAGAGAAGTTAATTAGTGATGTTATTGATATGTTATTTGAAGCTAAAAAGACAATTGATTACTTACCAATTTTACCTGCTAAAATTCGTAAAAGTCATCTTCAAGTTTTGCAAATGGTCTCAAAGGTACATCAAGTGAAAGGAGAAGTTAAAGTAACGGATATTAGTAAAGGATTAAAAATTACATCACCGAATATTACAAAACTTTTAAATGAACTAGAACAACTAAACATGGTACAAAAAAAACACTCATCAATTGATCGACGAGTTGTTTTGATTGAGTTAACAAAACATGGAGAAGAGACCTTAAATCGTTGTGTTAAAAATTATCATACTAGATTGTTAGCTGTAATTGAAGGAATTGGATATGAAAATTGTGAACTTGCGGTTGAAACCATCCAAAAATTATCAATTGAGATGAAGAAAATTTCAGAAGGCTATGAAAAGGGAGAGTAGAAATGAGTAAAAAAGTTTTAGTAATGAACAATCCGATGGAAGAGAGTAGGGCATTTCCATTGATTATGAAATATTCAACTCCTGCTATTATTGCTTTATTAATTAGTGCAATCTACAACATTGTAGATCGAATGTTTGTTGGAAATTATGTAGGGGATATTGGGTTAGCGGCATTATCTATTTGTTTCCCTATTACTTTTATTGTAATGGGATTTGCTCTTTTAGTCAGTGCTGGAGGTGGAACTTTATTTGCTTTAAACCTAGGTGAAAAAGATATAGAGAATTCAAATCGAGCATTTGCAAACTCGTTTTTATACATTATTGGATTAGAGTTAGTAGTAACACTTGTTTTATGGATAGTAGGCGATTCCTTTTTAAAGGTTTTAGGAGCAAGTGAGGTTGTTTTACCGGTTGCTAAACAATACTATTTTATAATGCTAGTAGGAAGTGTATTTCAAGGATTAACCTTTGTTTTTAATGATTTTACACGTGTGTCAGGAAAAGTAAATCTTGCATTGATTATTTCAGCTAGTGGAGCCATTGTAAATATTGTGCTTGATGCTTGGTTTATTATAGGACTCGGATGGGGTGTAGAAGGGGCGGCACTTGCGACTGTTTTAGGACAAGTTGTTTCTGCGTTAATCGGATTTTACATTGTGTTTGGTGGTCATACTGTTATAAAAATAAAGAAAGATTATTTCAAAATTCAACTATCTATTATTCAAAAAATTTCAAAATTAGGTGTCTCATTGTTTATTGCTCAAATTGCGTTTGGATTTATTAGTTTAATCTATAATGTTTACTTAGGAAAATACGGTGGAGATCTTGCGATTTCTGTGTATGCTATTATTTCAAGTATTATGACCTTTGTTATTATGCCGGCTAGTGGATTAAGTCAAGGATTACAACCTATTTTAGGTTATTGTTATGGTTCTAAAAACTATGAGCGAGTGATGGAGATGATGAAAGTTGGATGTTTCATTTCTACTGCCATAACAACAGTGATTTGGGCTTTAGTTCAACTTTTCCCTAGTCAATTAGTGTATTTATTTGGTGGTGCAAATAATCAAGACTTGATGGAGTTAGGAGTCACTGCTTTACGAATTAATTTTAGTTTCATCCCTATTGTAGGATTTGTTATGTTGTGTATTACTTTTTTCCAAGCGATTGGGCATGCCAGACCTTCAATTTTATTGACCTTAATTCGTCAAGTGCTAGCTTTAGTACCTTTTATTATAGGATTACCGATGTTAATAGGTGTTAAGGGCATTTTCTTTGCGCAACCAGCAAGTGATTTAATTACATTATTAGTTTCCATTTGGTTATTAAAGAAATTCTTTAACCAGTTACGTCAAATGTCTCAAGAATCTTTAGGCTAATAAAAAAAGAGGAATCACTTAATTTTAAGTGATTCCTCTTTTGGGAAAAATCAGAATAAAAGGGGAAAAAATCACATTTTATCATAAAATGTCGTTTTTTTGAATATATGTCGAACAAAAAAATAAAAAAATATACATAAAAAATAGATTTCGTTTGCCTAATTTATTTGAGCGTGATATAATGAAGACAACTTAATAGTCCTTTTTTATAAATTTGAACAAGTTTTTGTGGTGTTACGCTGCTTTAATTGAATGAAAATTTTTAAATATGGCTTTAAGCGAATTGTTATTATTAGGAGGTAGTTCTCATGACTACAGGTACAGTTAAATGGTTTAACGCAGAAAAAGGATTCGGATTCATCACTGTTGATGGAGGGAACGATGTATTCGCTCACTTCTCAGCAATCACTGGAGAAGGATTCAAAACTTTAGAAGAAGGTCAAAAAGTTTCATTCGAAATCGTTGAAGGAAACCGTGGACCTCAAGCAGCTAACATCGTTAAATTATAATTTTAACAATAAGCTAAAAAACTGTGGATAGTTTCTATTCACAGTTTTTTTTATGTTTTTTTTGAAACAATTAGTCTATTTTTATAATAAAGTGGATATATATTATAGTGGAGTCTTAATTTCATTTATAAAAAGGTGATGAAGATGGAAAAATATATGAAAATGGCAATTGAAGAAGCAGAAAATGGCGTGAAGTGTAAACATGGGGGACCATTTGGTGCAGTGATTGTGAAAGATAATCAAGTGATTGCGAAAGCTCATAATACTGTCGTAAAAGAAAATGATCCAACTTGTCATGCTGAAATAAATGCAATTCGATTAGCTTCACGAACACTAAATACATTTAAATTAAACGATTGTTTATTGTTTACCTCTTCTGAGCCTTGTCCAATGTGTTTATCTGCTATATTATGGGCTGGAATTGAAACGGTCTATTATGGCTGTACGGTTGAAGATGCAAATAAAATAGGATTTGCAGATGAGTTCATTTATGATTATTTAAAAGGAAAACAAAACACCAATATTTTAAAATTAAAGCCGCTATTAAGAGAAAATGCATTAGATATTTTTAAGATGTGGGATAAGCAAGAGGATAAAATTCCTTATTGATTAATCGAAAGGGGGGGAGTTTAATGAGAGGAATCAAATATGGAATGCCACAGTTATTAGAATTAAAAGACATTGAAGAAAATATTCAATTTTGTGAGAAAATAGGATTAAATTTTATAGAATTAAATGCAAATTTACCAATCTGTCAACCTGATCGGATTAATGTTCGATATCTTAATCGATTAAAAATGCAATATGGGGTTGAATTTACCATTCATTTACCAGAAGAGTTGGATTTAGGCCATTTCAATCGAAGAGAGAGAGAGGCCTATTTGAAGATTATTGAAGAATCGATTGGAATTGCGGATCGGTTGGGAATTAAAATTTTAAATTTACATATGAATCCAGGAATTCATTTCACAATGCCTGAACAAACGGTAGAATTATATGAAACTTATAAACAAGATTATTTAGAGAATATTAAATCATGTAAAGAAGCAATTAATTTATTTTTAGGTGGAACAGGTGTAATGATTGCAATTGAAAATACGGGGATTTTTGATCGTCCTCATATTCGAGAAGCCGTTGAAATATTACTTCAAAGCGATCGATTTTGTTTAACGTGGGATGTTGGGCATGATTATTGTCATAAGGATTGTGATCATGAATTTATTTTAAAACATATCGATCGGGTGAAACACATTCATATGCATGATGCTAAAGGAACTCATGATCATTTACCATTGTTTAGTGGAGAGATTGATTTAGATGAAGTATTCAATTTAGTAAAAGGTAATAACCCAATGATTTTACTTGAAGTTAAAACAAAAGAAGCATTAATCCATTCAGTTGCAAAACTTAAAGAAAAAATTTGGATAAATAGCAATTAATAAAAAACTATCTCAAGAATTCTTGAGATAGTTTTTTATTGAGAATATTCGGAATCAAAAAATTCAATTTTAGCTTCAAGAATTGTTTCAAGTTTAGAAATAGCTTGATGCATGGATGTTAAACAGGCTTCAACATCTTGCAAATCATTTGCTGTTATCCCCTGATTATTAATAATTGTATCTAATTTGGTGGCCTGTGATTGAATGATTTGAGATAAAGATGTTTCTTCTAAAGCGATGGATGCAATTAAATTATTAATGGCTTGATCATAGCTAGAGGATGTCATCTGTACTCACACCTCCATAGGAATAAATATAATAAAAATTCTTTATAATACATTGTATGATAAAGTTTATCTTTTGCGATTAAATACGATAGATTCTCTGATTATTAAAAAAAATTTTCCTGTTTTATCTCAATTTTGACATTATATTTAGCAAAATAGGAAATTTAATGTATTGTTTTGAGTAGATATGGTATCTTTATAGGTAGAAAAAATAAAAAATAATGAAAAAACTAGTTTAGGAGTGAAGTAGTTGTTTTATACAGTTGGAGAAAAAATACGTCAAGTTCGACAACAATTTCATTTAAAACAGGGGACTTTTCAACATTTTGGGATTACTCAACATTATTTAAGTATGATTGAAACAAATAAGCGGCAACCTCCAGAAAAAACGTTAATTGATATATATGATGCCTTAGTTACATTAACAGAAGGTGAAATGCGGTCATTATATACATTGGATGAATTTTTAAAAACCCCAGAGGAGCAAGCACGTGAATTTTTTGAACAACGTTTAACAATAGATACGATTGTTGACCAATATGATGAATTGATGAGTGTGGCTAAGCAGTATAATTTAACAAGCTATATGATTCAGTTGGATAAATTATTAGGGCAGTATTATTTCATGAGGAATGATGGTCAAGAAGCCGTTAAACATTTTCAAATAGCCATTGATCGAGCCATTAAAGAAGATATTAATCCCTATCATTTATATCAACAATTTGGAATTATGTTGAGAAAGTTAGGACGATATGTAGAGTCTATTTCAAAACTTTCAATAGCCATTGGATACGCAAAAACTGAAGAACAAATTAAAGAGATTGATGTATTGTTAATCCTTACTTATTATCAAATGGGACAGCATCAGTTAGCATTAGAAATGATTAACCAATTAACTTCTAAAGCTAATATTTATCCTTCTAAGCATTATGTCAAGGCAATCCTTATTAAAGTAGAAATTTTACGAAATAATGGTCTGATATTAGAATCCCGAGATTATTTATTAGCTTTACTTGATGAGCCAGAGTATGAACCGTATTTAAAACATATTTATCATTCTTTAGGGTGGAATTACATAGCAAACCACGAGTATTCAAAAGCATTAGAAATATTAAAAAAAGCTTTTTCGTATCGTGAAAGTGATTTAGAAAAAGCCTTAACTCTTTTATTAATTGGTGCAGTATATTTTGAGATGGAGGAATATGAGGAAGCTCAATCATACTATACACAAATTAAGTCCACTATCTTATCCTCTTGGAGTACTAATTCTAAAAAAATGTGGTTTGATAAACAATTAGATTTATATTGGCGTACTAAACAAATGGACAAAGTAGTGTTACTACAACAAGAGTTAAAAGAGCTGGTTGAAACAGAAGCTCTTCCTGAAGATACTGTTAATCAAATAAAAAAGACATTTCTTAAACAGGTATCAACTCGTACTTCATTAAGTGAAGAAGAGTACTCACCTTTATATAATTTTTTAGTTTTCTGAAAATATCACAAGTTAGATGTGATATTTTTTTTCTGTATATATATCACTCGTTTATAGTATGATAATGATGTACAAAGGGTAATGTACATTGGGGAATTAATTAACTTCTGTTTTGCAATGGGAGCAATACAGAAGTAATGAAAATTTTTATTTTTTAGAAGGAGAGAGCTAAAAAATAAAAATTATAGAATAAATAGGGTAATGTCTTCTAATTTGTCATTTGAATTTTTATGAGAGTAACAATTCATTTGTTACAATGAACTGTATTAGAGGAAAAACTGCTTTAGCTTAGGTGGGAACTAAGTTAAAGCAGTTTTTTTGTATACAAATAGATTGATTTTATCATTTTAAATATATAAGTTTAGCTACATATATATAAACATTAAAAGGAGTGAAAAGGTTATGTTAGATGTTACACTATTAGGAACTGGGGGTGGGATGCCTTTGCCAGGGCGATATTTATCGGCAACGCTCATCACTTATAGAGGGAATAAAATTTTAATTGATTGTGGAGAAGGAACCCAGGTATCTATGAGAGAAATCAATAGTGGATTTAAAAGTATTGATATGATTTGTATTACGCATATTCATGGTGATCATATTATTGGGTTACCAGGGTTACTTGGAACGATTGGAAATAGTGGACGAGTTAACCCTCTTTTAATTTTAGGACCAGAGGGGATTAGCGAAGCTGTATCAGCAGCTCGCGTCATCGCAAAGTATTTGCCGTATGAAATAAACGTGATTGAGAATCCACAACAGGAAATTGAGCTGTATAAAGGAGAGATAGTCATTAAAACGTTAGAGCTTGATCATTCCTCACCCTGTATAGGATATCAACTATATGTTAAACGACGTCCAAAATTTGATTTAGAAAAAGCTCTATCTAATAAGGTTCCAAAGGATATTTGGAATCAATTACAAAAATCAGATGAGCCCATATTTTATGAGGAGAGAGAATATTATCCGCATCTTGTTCTTGGTGAAGTTCGCAAGGGGATTAAAGTTAGTTTAGTGACAGACACTCGTCCGATTTTAGAGATTATTCCTTTTATCGAAGGTAGTGATTTATTTATTTGTGAGGGAACTTATGCATTTGATGAAGAAATCGAAAAAGCGATTAAAAATAAACATATGACCTTCAAAGAGGCGGCGACATTAGCTAAAAAGGGGAATGTTAAGTCGCTACTGTTAACACATTTTGGGGCAGCATTATTAACACCTGAGGAATATGCTTCAAATGCAAGAAATGTTTTTGAATCAACAGTCATAGGGAGAGATCACTTATCAGTTAATTTGAATTTTTCGGAATGACTAGATATACTTAGAAAAAAAGGCCATATATTTGGGCAAAGTAGTGGGGATATGATAGAATAGGTTAGACCAAAGGAGGGATACACATGATTAACTATATTAGTAAAGTAACGATTTATGTTCAAAATCAAGATGAAGCGATGGCCTTTTGGACTGAAAAAATGGGATTTGATTGTGATATTAAACCAATGGGACCTGGTTTTAAATGGGTAGAAGTAAAACCCCAAACAGATAGCCTAACATCATTTGTTATTTATGAAAAAGCACTAATGAAATCTCAAAATCCACAAACAAATGTTGAACATCCATCAATTATTTTAAGCACACAAGATATTCAGGTTACCTATGAAGAAATGAAGGAAAAAGGAATTAAGGTTGATGATTTAAAAATCATGCCTTATGGAAAAATGTTTACCTTCTATGACCAAGACGAAAATCGTTATATGATTAGAGAAGATAAATAAAAAGAAGTTGACTCAGGTTAAATAACCTGAGTTTTTTTGTTTTCTCAAAATGGCCGAAAAAAAACCGGCTCATTTTAAAAAGCCGGTTGTACCAATATCTCGATATATTCCAGGTACCCATATACAGAATATATTTCATCGATTCTTAGGCAGAATTATAACATATTCCTCATATGTTGACAAATTTTTTATGAAATTAAATTTAAAGACATAAATGTAGGATTTTAGATAAGCTTTTCATAATTAGAAAAGTTTTATTTCCTCTATATTAAAAGATAGAAACTATTTTATGTTTTATACAGTACGAGATAGTCTGTAATGATAGGCACGTGAATATATATAAGTAGTGATAAGTTTTTCATAGTTGGAAAACTTTTATCAGGACTATGGTAGGCGTTACTAAAAATAAGGTTTATTTATGAAGGTTGATTTTTAAAAATGTGAAAAATGTTTCGATAGAATGATAAAGAATATAGATGATATTTTTAAAAAAAGAGGGAGAGAGTTATGATTAAGGTTGCAGTGATTGGTGCGGGTCAAAGAGGAAAAGATACGTATGCAGATTATGTTTTAAAAGGAATGGAAGGGGTTGAAGTAGTCGGGGTAGCAGAACCGATTAGGGAGCGACGAGAGTATATGAAGAATCATCATCATCTAAGAGATGAGTTTCTCTTCGAGTCTTGGGAGCAGTTACTAGCGATTGATAAATTTTGTGACGCGGTGCTTATTTGTACGAATGATGACATGCATTATGAACCTGCTAAATTAGCGCTCGAAAAAGGATACCATATCCTACTCGAAAAACCGATGACTAATACACTCGAGGAGGTGGATAAGCTTGAGAATTTAGCTATAAATTATCCAAACCAAGTGTTTATGGTTTGTCATGTTTTACGATATACACCGTTTTTTAGCACGATTAAACGTTTAATTGATGAAGGGGCAATCGGAAAGATTGCATCGATTCAGCATAATGAGAATATTGGTTATTATCATATGGCGCATAGTTTTGTGCGTGGGAATTGGCGTAATTCAGTGGAAACGAGCCCTATTATTTTAGCGAAGAGCTGTCACGATTTCGATATTTTAAATTTCTTGGTGGGGGCAAAATGTATAAAGATTGCATCGTTTGGAAACCTTCAGCATTTTAAGAAGGAGTGTATGCCACTAAAGGCATCATCACGTTGTATTGATTGCCTAATTGAATCAGATTGTCCTTATTCAGCTTTAAAATTATATCCACAAAATATTGGAAAATGGCCAACATCTGTGATTACTGAAAATCAAACAGAAGAAGGGGTCAAAGAAGCTTTAGCACATGGACCTTACGGACGTTGCGTTTATTGTTGTGATAATGATGTGATGGATCATCAGGTGACAATTTTAGAATTTGAAAATGGAGTTAGTGCAACATTTAATTTAAGCGCCTTTACGCATGAGGTAACGAGAACAATTAAAATCATGGGTTCTAAAGGAGAAATTCGAGGGCACATGGGATTTAATCAAATTGAAGTTTATGATTTTTTAACGAAGCAAGTTGAGGTTATTGAGCCGAAAGATGATATTTCAGGACACAAGGGACATGGTGGTGGAGATTCAAGATTGTTACAAGATTTTGTTGACGCTGTTGAGGATTACTTAAATGGGAAAAAACATGAAGCTAAAACATCGGCATTAGTTTCACTAGAAAGTCATAGAATGGCTTTTGCAGCAGATGAGTCAAGATTGACTCAGCAAGTCATTTTACTTTAGTTTTTAAAATTGGAATATCTAAGAAGATAATGGTAATTATAATAATATTGTTAGGAGGTGGCCCAGTGGAAAATAAAGTTAGGACCGTGGCAGCAATCATTATTCCAGTGTTTTTATTTGTATTATTTACAGCTAGTTACCAAAGATATTTACCTCAAAAAAGTGTCGTAGAGTTACTTGATCACTATAAGTCTCTTCAATATGATAATGAAGATATCGCCATTCGTCTATCAACAACTTCTAGTGTCGAAACAGTCTTTTTAAATAAAGTACTACCAACGATGCACTATAAGGTGTTAGAAAGTAATGTTACGGATGATCAAGCAACGGTAAAAGTACAAATTAGTAATGTAAATTTAGATATGATGTTAGAAGATTATGAAGCGGGATTAGTAGAACAAACGATTAAACCTGTCATCGATGAAGAATTAACATCAGTTGGTTCTAAAATAGATGATTTTGAGATTAGTGTCTTAGTTAACTTAATCGATAATCCTGATATAAAAAAGCAGTATGTTACTCGTGAATTAGAACTAAATCTAACAAAAGTAGATGGCAATTGGGTTTTAGAGGATAATGATGAATTGTTTAAAGCCATGTTGGGATACGATTCGGATGAAATTTCACTACAACATTTAAATCGTGAGGTAAATTATTTAGCTCAGTAAAAAGGTAAGAACTATCTTAAAAAAGGTAGTTCTTTTATAGTGAAAAGATAGGTAAAAAAAACATCGAGTCGATACAGAGTGCATACAGTATAAATACAATTATTGGTTAGAGTAAATTGTTTGTCTTTATTCGATTTATATGAAATAATAAAAAAGTCTTATTCAAGACAACAAATTGAAATACTAAGATTAGTCCTTGCCAAGACTTTTTCAAATGTAATTTATCCCCCATTATCAGTACTTCAAAACTTTTTGTTTGAATACTAAAATAAAAAAAAGCGTGATCTCCCCTCTTAATGATCGCGCTTTTTTTTATTTTTAATAAATTTTACTTCATATAATACATTTAGCCATATATAACTAACATGATGACATTTAAAGTAAGCGTATTCTGTTTTATAATGAAGCCATATTTGAAACGCCAAACGTGTTAAAAGGGAGAGAGTAAAATGGCAATTTTATTTAATGAAGTAACAAAAGAATTTCATTTATATAATGATCATGTAAGTTATATTATAACAATTTTACAGAATAACCAATTAGGACAATTATATTATGGAAAAAGAATCCGTCATAATGACTCCTTTGCACATTTATTAGAAACGAGTAAACGTGCAATGGCAGCTTGTGTTTATGAAGGAAATCCATTTTTTACATTGGAACATTTTAAATTAGAGTACCCAACTTATGGAACAGGAGATTTTAAGTATCCAGCTTATGAAATTATGCAGGAAAACGGAAGTCATGTGACTAATTTTGAGTATGTATCACACAAAATCTATCGTGGTAAACCGGCGTTAATAGATTGTTTACCTGCCACTTATGTAGAAGATGAAGATGAGGCAAAAACACTAGAAATTACGTTAAAAGATGAAGTAATTAATACGGAGTTAGTTTTAACCTATACCATTTATGAAACACGCCCAGTCATTACACGTAATGCACGATTCAATCATTTAGGGGAAGAAAAAATTACGTTAACAAATGCCATGAGTGCTTGTGTGGATTTACCAGATTCAAATTATGAGATGATTGAATTAACAGGATCATGGTCACGTGAACGTCATGTTAAATCACGTCGTTTAGAGCATGGAATTCAAGCAATTTACAGCATGCGTGGAACAAGTAGCCATCAATATAACCCATTCCTTGCATTAAAACGTCCAAATGCTGATGAATTTTCTGGAGAAGTTTATGGATTTAGCTTTGTTTATAGTGGAAATTTCTTAGCGCAAGCTGAGGTTGACACATATGGTGTGACTCGTATCACAATGGGATTACATCCAAATCGTTTTAACTGGGTATTAAATCAAGGTGAAGTATTCCAAACACCAGAAGTAGTTATGGTTTATAGCCAAGATGGATTAAATGGAATGAGTCAAACTTATCATGAGTTATATCGTACTCGTTTAGCTCGTGGCTATTGGCGTGATCGTGTTCGTCCTGTTTTAATTAATAACTGGGAAGCAACTTACTTTGATTTTAATGAGGATAAAATTCTAAACATTGCCAAAACAGCAAAAGATTTAGGGGTAGAATTATTTGTTTTAGATGATGGATGGTTTGGTAATCGTGAAGATGATCACCGCGGGCTTGGTGATTGGTATGTGAAGAATCATGAAAAGCTTCCAAATGGGATTGAAGGATTAGCACAAAAAGTTGTGGACTTAGGGATCAAATTTGGATTATGGTTTGAACCAGAAATGGTGAATAAAGATTCAGATTTATATCGTGCTCATCCAGATTGGATTTTAGCAACACCGAATCGCGGATCATGTCATGGTCGTAATCAATATGTATTAGACTTCTCACGTTCTGAAGTTGTTGATTATATCTTTGATTTAATGGATAAAGTATTAGAAAAAACACCAATTTCTTATATTAAGTGGGATATGAATCGTAACATTACAGAATGTTTCTCTGCTACTGCAAAAGCAGAAGATCAAGGAAAAGTTATGCATAAATATATTTTAGGTGTTTATGATTTATATAACCGCTTAACTTCAAAGTATCCAGAAATCTTATTTGAATCTTGTGCAAGTGGTGGGGCACGTTTTGATCCAGGAATGTTATTCTATGCACCACAAACATGGACAAGTGATGATACAGATGCCATAGAGCGATTAAAAATTCAATACGGAACTTCAATGGTTTACCCAATTTGTAGTATGGGGTCTCACGTTTCTGCCATTCCGAATCATCAAACATTTAGACAGGTTCCACTTAGTACACGTGCAAATGTTGCTTATTTCGGAACATTTGGATATGAACTAGACCTAAATAAATTAACAGATGTAGAAAAAGAACAGGTCGCCGAGCAAATTGAATTCTTTAAAGAACACCGTGAAACCATGATGCATGGAACTTTCTATCGTTTACTAAGTCCATTTGAAAATGATATTACTTCCTGGATGATGGTTTCACCCGACCAAAAAACAGCATTAGTTGGATACTATCGTCCATTAACAACAGTAAATAACAGTTATTTACGTGTAAAATTACAAGGATTAAACGAAAACTTTAAGTATCATGTATCTATTAATGAAACAACTCATTACGGAGATGAGTTAATGAACTTAGGATTACTAACAAGTGATATTACACGTGGAGAAATTCTTGAAAAATATAATGGTGAAAATGGAGACTATGCATCACGTGTTTATGTATTAAAAGCTGAATAATAATAAAAAGTGTAAAGGGAAATTTCCTTTGCACTTTTTATTCGTATTGAAATGTCTTTCTTTTGAGAATACTTTTAAGGTATACTAATATGTTAATGAGTTTAGGAGATTGAAGGTGTGAAAAATGAACTTTAAAAAGTTAACAGGAAAAGTTATAACGAAAGATGATTTTGAATACGAAGAAAGTCGACAAGCTTGGAATCGAGCAATTCAAAAATATCCACAAGCTATTGTCTATTGTCAAAATGAAGAGGATGTTATGAATGCCTTAAAATTCTCAAAAGAAAATAAGATACCATTTCGTATTCGCTCAGGATCTCATCATTATGAAGGCTATTCAACAGGTAATGATCTTCTAGTCATTGATGTAAGTCATTTAAATAAAATAAAGTTGGATGAAGTCAATCAAATCGTTACCGTTGAAGGTGGAGTTCGAAATCGTGAATTATATGAAGCTGTTTGCGGTGCAGGATATCCATTTCCAGGTGGAGGGTGTCCAACGGTAGGTGTCGCTGGATTTACGCTTGGTGGAGGCTGGGGATATTCAAGCCGTTTATACGGTTTAGGATGTGATAGCTTAATTGAAGCTGAAGTCATTGATTATAAGGGAGACAAGCTAGTAGCCAATCATCAAATGAATCCTGATTTATATTGGGCTTTAAAAGGTGGTGGTAGTGGAAACTTTGGTGTTGTAACAAAGTTGACATATAAGTTACCAGAAAAAATGGCGATGTGTACATTGGTTAACATTGATTATCAACGCGTTAGTGTAGAAAAAGTGATTGAGGTGGCTAGCCGTTATCAACAATTTTTTAAAGACTTAGATCGTCGTTTAAACTTAAAAATGGCGATGTATAATTCTGAAACAAAGGGACAAGGTGTTAGATTAACGGGGATCTTTTATGGAACGAAAGAAGAAGCCGATGCATTGCTAAATCAATTTAATGATGGGACAGATTATGACTTAGATTATATGTCAGTGCTTGAAGCGAATCGTGCAGTCCAAGATTCTCATCCTGATTTTGAAAAGTATCGTTCAGGTGGACGATTTATTTATCGTCATTACACAGAGGTAGAATTAAAAGAGATGCTTCATTTAATTGAGGTACGTGCCGAAGGTTCATTATACACAGCGATTACGTTTTATGGAGTAGGTGGAGCCGTGTCTGATGTTAGTCCACAAGAAAGTGCATATTATTATCGCGATGCTATCTTTATTTTAGGATTCCAATCGGTCTGGGAAGAGTCGAAATATGCGCCAACTAACCGTCAGTGGGTAGAAGAACGATTTAAAATTTTATCGACTTATACAGAAGGATCCTTTATTAATTTCCCAATCGCCCAACAAAACTATGAAAAACAATACTATGGAGAAAATTTACCGAGATTAAAATTGGTAAAAGCTAAGTACGATCCAGATAATTTCTTTAATTTTGAACAAGGAATTAAATGGTAAGATGTTAAGGAGTGTTTCATAGAGATTCCGTTGTTTTTTGCTTAATATAGAGGCAGACAATGATAGAGGAGTGTCCCAGCGGTGGAAGAATAGATTGTCTAACGCCAATAGCTGGGGGCCACCCCAATAGTTGAGGAAACTTTTCCCCCAAAAAAAGTTGGGGTATAATTTTTTGTTTAATAGGGTAGCAAGCTACTATGAGGAATTGCCTGACTAGTAGAGGAAAGCTAAGTAGTGAGCCTTTAATTAATGGGAAGGCCGACAGCTATAAAGGAGTGCTCCAGCAGTAGAGGAATAGTTAATCGCTGGGGGGTCCCACCCCAAAAGTTGGGGTATAATTTTTTGTTTAATAGGGTGGCAAGCTATTATGAGGAATTGCCCTACTAGTGGAGGAAAGCTAAGTAGTGAGCCTTTGGCTCGCTACTTAGCGTAGGGAACCCATTGACATATTTCTAGACCACTGTTAAGATGTTATAGAATTTTGAAAAATTTTGGATATAGAGTATAAAAGAGGAGGAGAGAAAACGATGACGGATATGACGAAAGGGAGTCCAATTAAGTTAATTTTGGCATTTATGATTCCGATTTTAATCGGAAATTTATTTCAACAATTATACAGTATGGTGGATACAGCGATTGTTGGAAAGTTCGTGGGGGTTCAAGCCTTAGCAGCAGTTGGTGCAACAGGAGGATTAGTTTTTCTAATCTTAGGTTTTATTAATGGATTAACTCATGGTTTTTCAGTGATTATATCACAGCGATTTGGTTCTAATGATGAGGAAGGGGTAAAAAAGGCAACTGCAATGTCTATTTACCTGTCAGCTATCGCAACAGTCATTATCACCATTATTTGCATGATTTTTGCTAAGCCGTTATTACAAATTATGAATACGCCAGCTGATATTTTAGCTGATGCGAATACCTATGTAAGTATTATTTTTGGTGGAATTATTGCCACTATTTCTTATAACTTATTAGCGTCGGTTTTACGTGCATTTGGAGATAGTAAAACACCACTTTATTTTTTAATCATTGCTTCCATTACAAATATCGTATTAGACCTAGTTTTAATTATTAACTTTAATATGGGAGTAGCGGGAGCAGCTGCTGCAACGATTGCTTCTCAAGGATTATCAGCTTTTTTATGTTTCGTTTACATGAAGAAAAAATCGGATATCCTTACATTACAAAAGCACCACTTTAAATTGGATAGATTATTGGTTAAAGAACTTATGGCAGTTTCAATTCCAATGGCGTTACAATATTCAATTACAGCAGTTGGGGTTATGATTTTACAAGTGGCAATTAATAGTTTTGGATCAACAGTTGTTGGAGCCTTTACAGCGGCAACAAAAGTAGAGCAGTTAGTAATTCAACCATCTATTGCAATTGGAATGACGATGGCAACATTCTCAGCTCAAAATATCGGAGCGAGAGAGCTTGGACGTGTACGTCAAGGGGTTAAACAGGCTACAATTTTAACATTATGTGTAAATGTTGTGTCAGCTTTAATTGTTGTCTTCTTTGGAACTTACTTTGTTGGATTCTTTGTTGAAACAGAAGGAACTGAAGTTTTAACTTATTCACAACAATATTTAAATACAGTGGCAACCTTCTTCCCAATCTTAGGATTACTATTCTTATATCGTTTTACTTTACAAGGTCTTGGAAGCACAGTAGCACCTATGTTTGCGGGTGTAATGGAATTAATTATGCGTACGGGTGTTGCTTTTACGTTGCCGGGATTAATCGGATATGCGGGCGTTTGTTTAGCAAGTCCATTTGCTTGGGTAGGTGCAACAGTCTGGCTCTTATATTCATATTTTAGAGTTATGCCACGTCTAAAATCAGAATTTTGTGAATTAAAACCAGAATTGCAGTTATAAAAAAATCGAGAGTAATCACACTATAAGTGATTACTCTTTTTTATTTTTTAAAATGCATCATATAATATTAATAATAATTATTATTTATAAAAATTGAGTGCATTTTGGTTGTAGTTTTAAAGAGTCATCGTTATAATATAAATATAGTTAAAAAGAAAAATAAACCAATTAAATGGAGGAATAACAATGAAATTTTATATTTGTCCAACTTGTGGAAATGTCATTGAATTAATTGAAGATCATAAAGTTCCAGTAATGTGCTGCGGTAAAAAAATGGAAGAATTAGTACCTAACTCAACTGAAGCTGCTGTTGAAAAACACATGCCAGTTCCAACTGTTGAAAATGGGGTATTAAAAGTTTCTGTTGGTGAAGTAGAGCATCCAAGCATCGAAAAACACTGGATTCCATTCGTAGCTGTAAAAGCTTCGGATTTAGTAATGCGTCGTGAAATCAAAGCAACTGAAAAACCAGAAGCAATCTTCCCAATCGGAGATTTCAAAGGTGAAGTAGAAGTTTATGCTTGGTGTAACTTACACGGATTATGGAAAGCAACAATCACTTTATAATAATCGCGTAAATGAAAGAGTCGGATAGTCCGGCTCTTTTTTAGATTGAAAATTAGTATAAATTCCTTGAAATGGATAATTATAATCAAGATAGATGATTTAAAGTTTAGATATTTTGAGGTGATGTGGATGAAAATTGGAATGGCATGTGATCATGCAGGACATGATTTAAAAGAAGAAATTAAGAGATATTTAGAAAATGAAGGTCATGAAGTTGTAGATTTTGGAACAAATAGTCAGGAGGCGTGTGATTTACCTGATCACGTTTATCCAGCAGCTTTAGCTGTAAGTCATGAAGAAGTAGAGCGCGGAATCTTTGTCGATGGTGTTGGCTATGGAAGTGCAATGATTGCAAATAAAGTACCGGGGGTGTATGCGGCTGTATGCCAAGACCCCTTTTGTGCGAGCTTGGCTCGTTCTCATTCCGATACAAACGTTTTATGCTTGGGTGGAAAAATTATTGGTTCAGCAATTGCTCTCGAGATTGTCAAAACGTGGATGCATACGGATTATCTTTCAAGTGTTGAAAAATATGTTCAAAGGGTTGAGAAAGTTAAGAAGATTGATCAAATGCATAAAAAATAGTTAATTGTAAAAAAGCTTTTATTCTTTTTAAATGGAATAGGAGCTTTTTGTTTTTTATGGTACTTTTTTCTTGTGTGCGAATGCCCACTTTTCAAATGGTATAAAGTTTTATACAATGTAGGTAATAAGTTGGCAATGGGGTATTAGCTAGGCTTAGAACAGGAATGAATTAAGGATAGGCGTTATGTGGGAGCAAACTTATTCTTAATAAAGAGAATTAGAATAAATGGGAAGGGTTGAGCATGATGATATTAAAAGACATAGTAAGCAAAACAAATAAACCTGTTACTAAAAACGACCTAATTAAAGGGCTAAAAGAGTTAGGTGTAGAAAACACTGAGCTTTTAATGGTTTATAGTAATTTAAAAAGTTTCAATTTTATTATTGGTGGGGCACAAACAGTAATTGAAGCAATTTATGAGGTAACGGGATATCATACAACCGTTATTATGCCAAGTCATCGTCTCGACCAAGTGTGTCCGAGTTTTTTCGATTTAGATTTACCAACTAAGTGGCAAGATAAAATTAAAAAGAATACGCCGGCTTATGATGTTAATCTATCTCCAATTGAATCTGGTGAAATTGCTTGTACTTTTGCAATGAGCCAAAATGTTAGCCGAAGTGCACATCCTGTCGCTTCTTTTATTGCAACAGGACGTAAGGCTGAATGGTATTTAAATAATCATCGTCTAAATTCAATGTTAGGGGACGGTTCACCATTACAAAAGTTATATGCTCAAGATGCTAAAGTTTTATGTCTAGGGGTAGACTATGAAAATGTTACAGCATTGCATTTAGCTGAGTATTTTGCAAACTGCCGTGAAACAGTTAAACACGAAGCAGTTATCATGAAAAATGGGAAACGTACTTTAGTAGAATTTGAAGATTTAGCACTTGATTCAAGTTCTTTTAATGAATTAGGAGCTGCTTATGAAGAAGCAGTTGAAGTTAAAAAAGCAAGTATTGGTGGAGCTGTTTGTCGATTAATTGATTTTAGATCCTTAATTGATTTTGGAACGAATTATTTAAAATAATAAAAAGGTCACAGAAATTCATATCTGTGACCTTTTTATTATATAGTATGACTTTCCGTTAGGATGAAATTTGGCGCTATATCGTGAGCTTCTGCCTCGAAATAATCAATGATTTGGCAATCAAAAGCAAGAGCGATGGTCTCAAGATTAGGGTGATTTTTTAAATACCGGTCATAAAATCCTTTGCCGTATCCAATTCGATGCTTATGCTGATCAAAAACGACACCTGGCATAATCAATAATGCATGAGATGGTTCAATTAATACTTCGGTTTTAGGTTCAAGAATATTAAAAGCGCCTAAACTTAACTCACTAAAATCACGACACTCATAAAAATTCATCTCATCACCTTGAATTTTTGGAAGTCCAACTCGTTTATTAAGTGTCCAGGCTTTCTCAATTAACCGAATGGTTGAGACCTCACTTTTAATTGGCATGTAAACTAAAATTGTCTCAGCCGCTATAAATCGTTTATCAGTCATTAATCGCTGACAAATAAGTTCGCTTTTTTGGGTTCTTTCGCAATCTGAAAGAGCATCTCTTTTTTGTAAAATTTCCCGACGAATAATCACTTTATTCTTCATAAAATTCACCTCATTATTTTATCATATACGAAATCTTTATTTTTAGAAACAATCAGATCTCAAGCAGTTTCAAAAATCTGTATATTAGGTATGAATTTAATACTATATCCTAAATGATTAATACCCAGATATTAAAATTGAGTTTTAGTTATTTAAATGCGTTGATATCTTGATGAACGATAGTTTAGATAATCTTTTCTTCTATAGAAAATTAATCGGGACTTATATATTTTAGAGGGCAGATACGTATAATTAATTATGAGGTAAGGAGGCGATGGAACTTGGAGTATTTTGGATTTCTAGCTTTCGTTATAATACTTGTTTATAGTAGCTATCCAGCACGTGTTCAAATACTTGAAAAACGGATTAATAAACTCAAAAGAAATTTAGAGGGGGATCAAGTAATGTCAAAGATAATTCGTGATTTAGTTGGAAAACACTGCATCATGAGTTGTGAAGGAGCATTAGCCTTTGCAGGAAAAGTGAATTTTGAATGTGAAATAATTGATGTTGATGAAGAATGGATTAAGATAAGTTTCACAGATCAAAAGAAAAAATTAACGACAAAAATCATTAGAATTGAAAGCATTGATCATATTGATTTAATATAAAGTAAAAAAAGGCTTTTCTTAGAAAATATCTAAGAGAAGCCTTTTTTATTCATTTGAAACTTTTTGTCGATACTGTGCAGGAGTTAATCCTGTAAGTTTTTTAAATGTAGAACTATAGTAATTATGATTATTGAATCCGACTGCTAAGGCTACTTCTAAAATACTATATTGGTTATCTTTTAAATACTGTTTACTTTTTTCAATTCGTACACGATTCAAAAAATGTGAAAATGTCATGCCCGTCTCTGATTTGAAAATGGAACAAAAATAACTTTTATTAAGGTTTAAATACTGGCAAACCTCATCTAGTTTAATATCTTTTTCATAATATTTGTGAATAAAATAGATTCCTTCTTTAACAGAGGAATGAAATTGATGTTTTTCAAACAGGCGATGACGAACAATACTTTCAAATAATTTTCCGATTGATTTTAAACAGCAATGTGGTTTAAATGGAATATTGCTATTTATTAAATTTTCATCACTATGAAAGGGTCCTATTACGAATAATCCTTTTTGTTGTTTATATTGGTAAAGAGGAGAAAGAATGAAGTGAATTTTTTCACCTCGACAAATGTAAATTAATGATGAACTAGATGATTGATAGTCGTCAAAAAGATTAGAAGAATCTAATATCTTATTAAGATTTGGTGTCATTGCATGATTCAAAATCATTTTTTTTTGTTCATTAAAAAAAGAGATTGGAATGGTTAAACAATGATAAAAATCAGATAACACTTGTTGGATTTTATCCATATGATTTCCCCCAGAATAGTTAGTTTTCAAAAACAAATTAATATAGTTACAAAAATTCTATATATTGTTCAAGCAAGTTTTAATTGGCTACATTATAATAACTATTGATAATGATTATCAATTATGTTTTATATTATGCTACAAAATAAGGAGAAAAGCAATGAGAAAAATAGCTATTTACGGGAAAGGTGGAATTGGTAAGTCCACAACAACCTCTAATTTATCAGCTGCTTTATCAACACTCGGATACAAAGTCATGCAAATTGGATGTGATCCAAAAGCTGACTCAACAAAAAATTTAATGAATGGGAAATTTATTCCAACCGTTTTAGAGGTCATGAATCAAAAGGGAGATGACACAAAACTTGAAGATATTGTCTTTGAAGGTTATAACGGTGTTTTGTGTGTTGAAGCAGGGGGACCAACTCCTGGAGTTGGGTGTGCAGGCAGAGGAATTATTGCCGCTTTTGAGAAACTTGAAGAATTAAAAGCATTCGAATTTTATCAACCTGATATCGTAATTTATGACGTTTTAGGTGATGTTGTTTGCGGTGGATTTTCAATGCCTATTCGCAACGGATATGCAGAAGAAGTTTATATTGTAACATCAGGAGAAATGATGTCGATGTATGCTGCTAGTAATATATCAACAGCGATCAATCAATTTAAAAATCGAGGCTATGCTAGATTAAAAGGCTTAATTCTCAACGCTAAAAATGTTGAAAATGAAGTTGAATTAGTTGAAAAATTAGCAACAGAAATCGATAGTCAGATTTTCCATTACATCCCACGTGATAAAGATGTACAACTATCAGAAAATGATGGGAAAACAGTTATTGAAAAGATTAAAGAGAGTCAAATGGCGAATGTGTATTTAGAATTAGCAACTAAATTAACACAGGCTATTTAAATATCAAAATATCGGAGGAAGAGTTATGAAATTTAAACATTTATTATCAATGATCTTAGTATCAACAACATTATTAGTCGGATGTCAATCATCAAAAGGAACAGAAGTAGAAGAGCAAATACCAGTTGTGGATGAGACATCATCAAGTACAAAACAAGAGGAAGAAACAACAGATGTTGAAAAAGAAGTAGAAGAAATCAAAGTTGTTGCAGCAACTGTATCGGCAACACAAGTGTTAGCAGAATTAAATGCAGAAGTTTTAGGAGTACCAGCAACATCACAAACATTACCTGATGGATATCAAGATTTACCGCAAGTTGGACAAGCAATGAATCCAGACTTAGAAATTGTTGCATCATTAAACCCTGATTTATTTATCATGGATGCTAGCTTTAAATCAAGTGTAGAGGAAAGTTTAACTGAGTATGGATTGAATACCTTCTTCTTTGAAACAGGAACATACACTGCGTTTTTAAATAGTATTAAAGAATTGGGGAATGCGATTAATCGTCAAGATGAAGCAACAACTTTATTGAATCAATTAAAACAAGCTGAGGAAGTTGCTTTAGCAAATAAAACAGAACAAGCCCCAACAGTTGCGATCATCTTTGGTGCTGGTGACAACTTCATGTTAGCAACAGAAAGTTCTTATTTAGGAGACCTTGCAAAAACATTAGGTGCGATTAATATTGCATCAGAGATTGATACAAACATTGAATCAGCATATATCCAATTCAGTTTAGAACAAATTTTAGCACAAAATCCTGATTATGTTTTACGCTTTGCCCACGGAAATATCGAAGAAACATCTAAAATGTTCGATGAAGCATTTGATAAAAATGAAGCTTATCAACAATTAGATGCGGTTGCAGATGGGAAAGTTTATGATTTAGATTCAACTATCTTCAATGTTTCAGCAAATTTAAAAGTAACAGAAGCAATCACAAAACTTGGAGAAATCTTATACGGTAACTAAAAATGAGAATAGATAAAAAATATATCATTATTATCTTATCTTTCATCACTTTACTGAGTTTGATTTTTGTCTTTTCAACGGTGGGGAGTGTTAATTTAAGTTTAGGTGAAATTTTAAGTGCCTTAAAAAATAACGATAACAAGGTTGTGACAACCATTGTTTATAAAATGCGATTACCACGAAATATTTTAGCGACATTAGTCGGAGCAAATTTAGCTGTTTCAGGAATTTTACTCCAATCAGTGATGAAAAATCCACTTGCAGACCCAGGAATTACAGGGGTTTCAAGTGGAGCTAGTGTCGCAGCAATTGTCATTTTATTAACAGCCCCACAATTAGCAAGTATCTTACCTGTTGCTGCCTTTATTGGAGGATGTGTTGCTTGTGCATTAGTTTTTATGATGGCATGGAAAAATGGATTAAAGCCTGAACGTGTTGTTTTAGCAGGGGTTGCTGTTAATACGATCTTAGGAGGCTTTATCTCATTATTATCCACACTATATAGTGATAAAATTCAAAGTGCGATTTTATGGCTAAATGGGAGTCTTGCAACAAAAACATGGCAAGATGTTCACATGTTAGTTTGGTATTCCGTCATTGGACTAATCTTGTCTTTATTTTTAATTCGAAGTGCAAATGTTTTACAACTTGGAGAAGAATCTGCGACAAATTTGGGATTCAATGTGAATCGAACGCGACTTATTATTTCACTAGTTGCTGTTTTCTTAGCAGCTACCTCGACTGCTGTTGTTGGAATTATTAGTTTTGTCGGATTAATTGTTCCACATATTTCAAGAATGTTAATGGGAAGTGATCATAAATATACGATTCCATTTAGTATGGTCCTTGGCGGAATTGTACTTTTAATTGCAGATACACTTGCAAGAACAGTAGGTGGTTCAATTGAAATTCCAGTAGGGGTAATTATGTCGATTGTAGGCGGTCCATTCTTTTTATATTTATTAAGAAAAAGGGGGAACTGATGTATGATTGAAGCAAAGAACTTAACAGCTGGCTATGAGGATAAAATCATTATTAAAGATTTGAACTTAAAAATTGAAAAAGGACAAGTGGTCTCGATTATTGGTCCAAATGGGTGTGGAAAGTCAACGTTACTTAAAACATTATCACGTATGATTAAACCAATGGGAGGGGCTGTTTTACTGGAAAATAACGAGCTGTCCAAACTTAAAAATAAATTTATTTCTCAAAAAATATGTTTGTTATCACAACATAATTTAGCACCGACTGATTTAACCGTTGAGCAACTTGTTTATTTTGGTCGCTTACCACATAAGAAATGGTTTGAATGTAAGACGACAGAAGATCAAGAATTAGTAGAATGGGCAATTGAACAAACAGGGCTAGCACACTATAAACATAAACCTATTGGGTCCTTATCTGGTGGTGAACGACAAAGGGCCTATATTGCACAGGCCCTTTGTCAAACACCTGATGTTTTACTGCTCGATGAACCAACGACTTATCTTGATATTTCACACCAACTTGAGCTTATGGAACTTGTGCGTGAAATCAATGAGAAATTCAAGATAACCATTGTGATGGTATTACATGAACTTAACCAAGCTAGCCGATATAGTGATCGATTAGTGATTATGAAACAAGGAAGAATCGTATCAGATGGAACACCGGTAGAAACCATTAATCAAGAGATGATTAAGCATGTTTATCAAATTGAATGTGATATTGATAACGATCCTATTTCAAATAAACCGCGTATTCATCCGATTCAAACGATTAAGACCGCTTAAAGGAGGATCGTTATGTATACATTAGAGAGTTTAAATCGTCTGAGTGAAATTAAGACGGACCAAGATATTAAAAGTTTATCACATGCTATTTTCCCAGGAACACATTGCCCTTTATTTGGCGTTGCCTTAACGGCATCTTATGTTAAAAATATGACAATGATTGTCATTGGAACAAGTGAATGTACGTACTATACGAAAAACTTTGCTTATCATCGTCAAAAAGGAAAAGATAGTGTTTATTCATTAGTGCTTGATGATAAAGAAGTCGTATTTGGTGCCGTGGCACAGGTTGAGAGGGCAGTAAAAGAGATTATTGAAATAGAACATCCTGATGCAGTCATGCTCGTTACGACATGTGTTCCAGAGTTAATAGGGGAGGATTATTCATCTATTCCTTATACACTTGAGGAAGAGGTAGGGATTCCGATATTTGTTGTGAACACTGAACATTTTAAATGTAATTCACATATTCCTGGTATGTCACGAGCCTTAAAGTCTTTAAGTCATGCGATGGAAAAAGTTGAGGTACAAGAAGGAGTTAATATTATTGGACATCGTCAGGATAAGGTAGAGGAAACAGAACTTGTACAGTTATTAAAAAAATATGATGTTCAAATCCAAACCGTTATCCCTTCAAGTTGTACAATAGCTGAAATAAAAAAGGCTCCAACTGCTAAGTTAAACATTGTTACAGATATGATTGGATTAGATTTAGCGAAAGAAATGAAGCGAAAATTTAATATTGAGTATCTATACTTTGATAAGCATTTAAATGTAGAGACTATTTCTAAAAATTATGAAGAGTTATCGAAAATACTTGAAATTGATTTTTCACGAGATTTAAAACAAGTTAAGGCACGTTACGAACAGTTAGCCATGAAATGTTATTCACTATTAAAAGGGAAAAAATTAATTTATGGAAATACGCCAATGATGGCACTTGAAATGGTCGATTTCTTAAGTGATTTAGGCTTAGAACCCGTCTTTGTTCAATTACGAGAATTATATGAGCAAGATTCACCTTATAAGGAGAGTTTATTAGACAAAGGCTATAATCCTTATATTAGTCGTATTGCAAATATTGCGCCATTACGAGAGTTATACGATACGATTGGGGCAGATTTGTATGTAGGTCATGAAAGTCCAATGTTATTAAAACAAAAAGGAATGATGCAAATGACCTTTGATGCTCACGCTCAAAAAATCGGTTATGAGCTCCCAATTGGTGTCATGCAAGATATGATTAAGTTAATGACTGAAGATTCTAAACCAATGGGAGGTGGCAAACATGCAGCTATGTAAATATTATCCGGTTGCAAATGATCGGATGGGGTCGATTTGGACACTTTGTTCGATTAAAGATACCTGTATCATTGAGTTTGGCCCTGCAGGAACAACTCACTATGCAGTTGAGGGAATTGGAAGTTTGAATGCAGGGGAAGGTTCCCGCATTTATTCAACCCATATGGATCAAAGTGATGTAACGTTTGGAAAGTATGATCGATTAGAAAAAGCTATTTTAGAGGTTGATGAGAATATTAAACCTCGATACATTTTTGTCATGGCTTCTTCGATTTCCTCAATTATTGGTGCGGATATTGAGAGTGTGTGTAGCGATTTACAAAGTCAAGTTCAGTCTAAACTTATTGCCATCACGACTGGAGGACTTAAGCATCAATATCATATTGGAGTTGAACAAACATTAGAATTACTCGTGAAGAAGTTAGTTGGTGATTATCCTCGTGATGTTAATAAATATAATATTTTAGGCTGTACGATTGATAAATATAATTATGCTTCTGATGTTGAAGAAATGAAACGTATGATGAAGCTCTTCTTTAACAAGGAAGTTCAAACAGTTTTCACATGTGAGACAACTGTTGAAGAAATTGAACAGGCTAGTCGTGCGTCTTTAAATATTGTTATGCGCAAAGAAGCCTTGAAAGCTGCTAAGTGGATGAAGAAAACTTACGGAATTCCGTATATTTATCACCATGTATATGGCCTTCAAAATACGATTGATTTTATTGAAGCAGTTAATAAAATCGATGGGTATGAAGTGAATCGAGAGTATCTAAATGCAGAAGTTGAAGCAGTAAAAAAGCATTTGTTTAGTTTAAAACGTAAATTTTTATTTTATAAAGAAACAAAGGAATGCGCGATTTTTGGTGACTATGATACGGTGCTAGGATTTGACGCTATTTTAAAAGAGCTAGGACTTGCTACTGATCGTTTAGAAGTATTGTACCAAACGGAAGTAGAAGCAGATTGGATATCCGGTCGCCCTGAATTAGAAAGAATAAAATATTTAAAATCAAAAGAACTATTCATGATTTGTGGAGATGGTCCAAGCTTAGAGATGGAACATCAAGCTAAATTAGAGTTACAGGTTAGTAACCCTAATTTAAATCAAGTTTTGATTTATCCATATACGCCCTATATGGGATTTAGAGGGATGCTTTTCGTTATTGAAAAAATATTAAATATCAAATAGTAAGGATGTAAGAAATGGAAACATTATTAAATCAGAAAAGTTTAATGATTAGTTCATTAAATGAAAATAAAATGCCTGAAATTAGTTATGCACCTTTTATGATGAAAGATCAAAAAATCTATATTTATATTAGTAAGGCTGCTGCACATTATCATAATTTAGTGCAAAATCCACAGTGTTCAGTCATGCTAATTGAAGATGAAGCAGCTTGTAAAACGGTCTTTGCAAGAGAACGCGTTTCTTTTGAATGTATAGCTTCAAAAGTTGAGTCAAGCAAGGAGTTATTAGAATTATTTGGTGGACGACAAGGAGCTCAAATGATGATGGTTTTAAAAACATTAGACTTTGATTTCTTTGAGTTAGTCCCACTTAAAGGTCGTCTTGTTAAAGGATTTGGACAGGCGTTTAACATTTCTTTAAACAATAGTGAGTTTCAATTAACACAAGTCACATCAATAGGGCATAAATAAGAAAAACTCTCGCACATCAGGGCGAGAGTTTTTCTTATTCAATACCTAACATTTGACCATCTAATTCAAACATTTTGAGATGTTTAACTCTTTTAGAAAACGCTATAATTAGTTATGATTTAGTAAAAGAGGGGATAAAAAGATGAAGAGAAATAAGAGGGATTATGTTTTGTATTTGATAGGTATTATGATGTTAACACTTGGGGTTTCGTTGACGGTACAATCTGATTTAGGAGCAGGTTCGATTGATTCAATTAATTTCGCTTTGGCTCACCGACTTAATATTAACCTTTCAATTGTTATTTTTGTCATGGCTTTGTTAGCAATTGCGATTTCAACTTGTATCAGATGTGAAAGACCAAAGTTCACAACGTTGATTACGGCTTTTTTTATGGCTATCGGAACTGAGTTTTGGGTGTTTGTTGTGAGTCCTATTGTACCTGAAACGTTAATGCAAAAAATTGTAGTATTTAGTATCGCTGTTATTTTGGTCTGCACAGGATTAGCACTTTACTTAAAGCCTAAATTACCGGCTCATCCAAATGATGATATTACGGTTTCTATTAGCGAAGTAAGTAACCTGAAAATTGGAACAGCTAAACTAATGATGGATGCTATTTGTATGATTATTGCTTTGTTATTGCAAGGTCCTATTGGGGGTGGAACAATTATTTTGACTCTGTTTGTAGGGCCTGGGGTTAATTTAGCAACGTATTTACTAGAAAAATTACCTTTCATTAATGACTTACAACCTTATCATATACAGTAAAAGCCAGGCGATCCTGGCTTTTTAATGGTTTAAATGACGGTATTCACTTGGTGAAATCCCATTTGCTTTTTTAAAAGCTTTTGAGAAAGCAAGGGGATCACTGTATCCACAAGAGTGCGAAATATTAGCGACAGATAAATCGGTTTGAAGTAATAAATCTGCCGCCTTAGTCATTCGAAATTGAATCAAAAAGTTCTGGGGGGACATTCCTAAATGCTTTTGAAAAAGTGAAGTTAAATAAGTGCGATTTAAACATAGATAGTGGGAAATATCGCTCACTTTAATATAGTTAAAGTAATTATTTTCGATAAATTCAATGGCCTTACTCACATAGTGATTATCTTCTTGAAGGCTTGGTTGTTTTGTTTGAATATGACTCGATTCTGAGAGTTTAGAAAGAAGGAGATAAAGAAGCCCTTGATATTTTAATTCGTTCGCATGAGTTGATTTATTACAATTTAACATCTCTGCGACATAGGACTTCAAGGTTTCACAATCATGGACATTTAATACTAAGCGATTATCAATAAAACCAGCATGTTCTAAATATTTTTTTGCCATCTGTCCATCGAAGCCAACCCAAATATAAGCCCAAGGATCTTCTTGGTCAGCTTGATAAAAAGTTAATTCATTAGGGCGGATTAAGAAGCATTGATCTTTTTTAATTTCGTATTTTTGATCATTTAAATAATAGGCACCTTTACCTTTTAAAACAAAATGAAGTAAAAAGGTTGGACGGATAGCTGGACCATACGAATGTCCAGGTTCGCATTCATGCATTCCACAATAACAAAAAGCTAAATCTCTGTATGGTTGTGGATCAATTGTTAAGCTAAATTGTTCCATGAAGAAAGCCCCCTAAATGTATGAATTGAAATAAGTATAGCACATCTAATGGAAGGTAAAAATAGATAATTTTATATATAACTCAAAGCTATATCTAAAAAATGAAATTTAAATTTAATTCAAAAGTTGGATATATTTTTAATGATTTGATAAATTTTTTAGAGGTAATCTTCATTTTTTTAAGCTGATTAAAGTGCGGAAAGGGATAAGGTTCGTATAGTAGAAAAATAAGGGATCAGTTGTGTGATTTAGTTAGCCAATTCAATAGTTTTTTTATTTTACGTAATTTAGTTTAATTCACCAAAATTCAATTTTTTTCGCATAAATCTGATGTTGATTTAAATACTAAAGATAGTAGCGTGACTCTAAAGAGGCTACCAATAAAAGTAAGATTGATTAGAGGTGTAAAAGTTGAAAAGTGGAGTAAGACGCGTTGTATTAGTCGGAACAGGTTTTGTTGGAATGAGTTTTGCGTACTCAATTATTAATCAAGGTGGAATTGAGGAGCTAGTTTTAATTGATGTTAACCATGATAAAGCAGAAGGAGAAGCAATGGATTTAAGTCATGGTATTGCCTTTGCTCCTGATAAAACTGAAATTTGGGCAGGAACTTATGCTGATTGTGGTACTGCAGATATTGTTGTCGTAACAGCTGGTGTTAATCAACAACCAGGAGAAACACGTTTAGCTTTAGTTGAACGTAATGCTAAAATTATGCGCGATGTGGTTAAAAATGTGATGAAATCAGGATTTAATGGAATTTTATTAATTGCAAGTAATCCAGTAGATGTTTTAACATATGTTGCCTGGCAAGAATCGGGTCTTTCACGTCATCGTGTCATCGGGACAGGTACAACGCTTGATACAGCTCGTTTACGACATGAAATTGGTAAATATTTAAATGTGGATCCACGTAACGTGCATGGATACATTGTTGGGGAACATGGTGATACAGAAACACCTTTATGGTCTCACACAACAGTTGGGGTAAAACCTTTACTAGATATTATTCAAGACGATCCACAATATAAATTTGAAGATTTAGAGCAAATTTATGTGAATGTTCGTGATGCAGCATATCACATTATCGATCGTAAACGTGCAACTTATTACGGTATTGGGATGTGTACAACACGTATTGTCAAAGCTATTTTAAATGATGAAAATTGTGTTTTACCAGTTTCAGCTTATTTAAATGGACAATACGGAATTAAAGATATCTTCACAGGAGTTCCTGCCATTATTAATCGTAATGGAGTACGTGAAGTATATAATTTAAATATTACAAAAGAAGAACGCGATCAACTTCATAAATCAGTGGATATTTTAAGAGAAACACTTCAAACGGTCTTATAGTCAATTTAAGGAGGTATACTTATGTCAACTCATGATAAATATGAAAAGGTTGTAACAGATACAGAACATTTAGCTAAAAAAGTGGCAAATAAAGCTGAAGATTTAGCTGAAGATTTAAAATATGGAGCTAAAAAAGCAGCTCGTGGTGCTGAAGAGTTAGCGGAAGATATGGCTCACGGTATTTCAAAAGGTGCTAAAAAAGCAGCTCGTGGTGCTGAAGAGTTAGCAGAGGATATGGTACAAGGTGTTCAACATGCTTCTAAAAAAGTAGCTAATAAAACAGAAGATTTAATGGAGAAAGCAAAAGATTTTGTCGATAATATTAATCATCCAAATAATCATTTAGAACAATAATAAAAAATCCCACGATATGTAATCGTGGGATTTTTTATGAAATTATTTTGTTGCAACTGACATTGCGATGATGTTAATCACATGTGGTGTAACATAGAATAAAGCTGTTCCAATTACTAAACCTTTTGCTGCATCTTTTAACATTTGAATTTGTTTCATTACAAATTCCTCCTTTGGTGTTTTATTAACCCCAAAGGTTTTACAGGCCTTCTTCCTATAAAACGCATGTGCGTTTAAACAAGAAAAATAAACAGAGCCTAGTGGCCACGTTTCCTTAGGAATCTAAGGAATTAGCCTTCATATTGGTTTCTGTGAGGAGATGACTCTCATCATTTATGTTGTCAATCTGAGCTCTATTTATGAAAAAGCGCTCGTAATTATCTTTTGTGGTAATTACTTCCTTTTTGTGAATGCTTCGGTTATCATCATTACCGACGATGATATATGCAAAAACACATCAAGAACAGTACGTGGAAATTGTTCTTCCTTCAACCTTCGAAACATTCCTTGTCTTAACGCAAGGGGTTGGTTTTATAGAATAACACGTATAGAGATAAAATGCAACAAAAAAATCAAATTAATTTAAAAAAACTGACGATTGATAGGAGAAAATAAAAAAAACAGTCTAACATCGCGAATAACTGTATATGATAGAAGAGTAGAAGTTCTTCTTCTCCTAAGTTTCTCTACCGCTATTTATGCGCTTAATTTTTTCATTTTTAGTTTACTTTTTTTGTCTTTCTTCTTTGTATAAGAACTGTATCACAGGATACAGTTCTTTTTTTATTTTTGAATAAGGATTTTGGCACCATGATTGATAATATTATCAATTAATAGTGCCATTTCTTTTGGTGTTAGGGTCATACCATCAGAAATCCATTGTTCTGTAACACCAATAACGCCATTTGAAACAAAGGATAGGAATAAAGTATACTCAATAGAATCACTTTCTTGATAAAGATTTTTCAGTGTATCAAGCCCTATCGTTTTAATTAAGAGTTGGATTTTATTAAAAAAATGTCCTTGTGAATGACTCTGCAAAAAGGTTTTTAAAATATGTTTATTATCATAAATATATTCAAAGAGTTGTTCTAGTAATAAATAAGTCGATTGATTAGAATTCCTAAAATTAAAATCTTGGATCATCATTGAAACATTTTCGATGACTTCATCTTCAAGCTGATTTAATAAATCATAGATATCGAGATAGTGAAGATAAAAAGTTCCACGATTTAAATCAGCATGTTCAGTAAGGTCTTTTACCGTAATATCTTTGATTTGTTTTTCAGACATTAATTCAATAAAACTTTCTTTTAATAGTTTTTTTGTTCTCCTAACACGGCGGTCTTCTAGTTTAGGTTTCATTTTATATAATCCCTTCTTTTTTTATTTATTGAACATATAGTTAAAGAATGTTGATTATTTAACACGGTGTAAAAGATTGATTATTGTACATTTTATTAAAATGAATAATAATAGACATATGTTCAAAAGTCAATAATCTGTTTATTTAGCATTAATGCTCAAATCTGTGAGTAAGCTATCTCAGGATGCTAAAAATATAAGGAAACAAAATAGGGAGTGATAAGATGGCAGGTTACATTGAGTTTAAAGATGTAAAAAAAGTTTACAAAATGGGAGAAGTTGAAATTGAAGCTTTAAGCGGTGTTGATTTTTCCATTAATAAAGGTGAATTTGTCATTGTTGCTGGGGCAAGTGGAGCGGGAAAAAGTACTGTTTTAAATATATTAGGTGGAATGGACCATGCCAGCAGTGGAAAGATTTTAGTTGATGGAAACGAAATTAATAATTATTCAAATAAGGAATTAATTACATATCGTCGTCATGACATCGGATTTGTCTTTCAGTTTTATAATTTAGTTCAAAATTTAACAGCTGTTGAGAATGTTGAACTAGCAACTCAGATTTGTGAAAATCCGTTAAATGTTCAAGAGGTTTTAGAGGCAGTGGGACTTGGACATCGTAAAAATAACTTTCCTGCTCAAATGTCGGGTGGAGAACAACAACGTGTTGCTATTGCACGAGCATTGGCCAAAAATCCAAAATTATTATTATGCGATGAACCAACCGGTGCATTAGATTACAATACCGGAAAAGCAATCTTAAAATTATTACAAGATACATGTCGTAAAATGGGGATGACGGTCGTTATGATTACCCACAACTTAGCTATTGCACCGATGGGGGATAAAATTATCCATGTTCGTAATGGAAAAGTAGCTAAGATCGAAATCAACGAAAACCCAATGCCAGTAGAAGGGATTGAGTGGTAAGAATGAGTAAGAGTTTAACAAAAGATACCTTCCGTGATATCAAAAAATCATTAGGAAGATTTATGTCGATTCTAATGATCTCTGCTCTTGGCGTTGCCTTCTTTGTCGGAATCAAATCTGCTCCGCTTGCTATGCAAAAGACAGTAGATCAATACTATGATGATTATAATTTCATGGATTTGAGATTAATCTCTACCCTTGGTTTCACCGATCAGGATGTTGAAGCTGTTAAAGGTTTAAATGATGTGTCAGGGGTTTTTCCAACCTTTACACAAGATGTTTTAACAAAATATCAAGATAATGAATTAGTTATCAGATTGCATGCCTTACCAATTGATAACTTAAATTCAAATAATCCAGATTATATTAACCAAGTTAAACTAGTTGAAGGGCGATTACCTGAAAAATCTGGAGAAGCTGTTGTTGAAAAAAGTAAATATCTTGGCTCAATTGAACTAGGTTCAAAAATACAATTACAATCAGGGACAGATGACCCGTTAAGTGATACATTAAAAACAACTGAATATACGATCGTTGGAATTGTTGAAACGCCATATTATTTGTCAGCAGATAAAGGAACATCAAATATCGGGAGCGGAAATATCTCAAGCTTTATGATGATTCCACAAAGTGATTTTAAATCAGATATCTATACTGAAATGTATGTGAGTTTATCGAACACAAAAGCTCTTGATACATTCTCAGATCAGTATAAAGACACAGTGTCTCACGTAGTAGATGAAATTGAAGTGCTAAGCGAAACTCAAACAAAGCATCGATATGATGAAGTGATGGAAGAAGCACAGTCAGAACTTGATAAAAATCGAATAGAATACGAGGGGCAAAAAGCAGAGGCACTAGCAGAACTTGAGGATGCCGCAAGTCAAATCGAAACAGCGAAACAAGATTTAGTAAACGGAAAAGCTCAACTTGCTTCTAATAAAGCAGAGTTTGAAAGTACGATTCAATCAGCTGAGGAACAAATTGCACAGGGGGAAGCACAGTTAACACAAGCAGAGGATGAGTTAAATCGTGCGTATAATGATTTTTTAGCTCAAAAAGAAAGTGCACAGTCTCAAATAGCAGCTGCTGAGGCACAGCTTAAATCTGGGGAAGAACAAGTTGCACAACTTGATGCCTATAAAAATCAACTACAAGCCTCACTACAAAATCCAGATTTAACAGATGAACAAAGAGTGGCTATTGAAGCGCAACTTGCTCCTATCTTACAAAGTTATGAATCAGCGCTACAGACATTAAATGCCGGAAGAGCTGAACTTGAGAAAAATAAACAAGCCTTAATTGATGGAGAAAATCAAATTTTAGCTGGAAAACGTACGATTCAAGCTTCAAAACAAGAATTAGCAGAGCAAAAAGCTAAATTAGAAACGGAAAAATCAAATGCTTATGCACAGTTTAAGACAGCAGAAGATGAAATTGAAAAAGGTGAAGCAGAATTAATTAAAGCTGAAGCGGACTATGAAAATGGAAAAGCCGAAGCAGAAGAACAATTTAAAGAGGCCGAAGAAAAGCTACAAGAAGCACAGGATCAAATTAATGATATGACTTATCCAGAATGGTATGTGCTAGATCGAGATTCTCATTATTCATATGTAGATTATAAAAATGCGGCTTCGAGTATTGAAGCCATCTCACAAATCTTCCCGATTTTCTTCTTCTTAGTTGCTGCCTTAGTTTGTTTAACAACAATGACACGCATGGTAGATGAACAACGATTAAATATCGGAACGTTAAAAGCATTAGGATATAGTAAAGTCAAAATTGCATCGAAGTTTTTAGTTTATGCTGCACTAGCAAGTATGACAGGGGCAATTTTAGGAACCATAATCGGATTTAATGTTTTCCCGAATGTTGTGATTGATGCTTATGGTATGATGTATACTTTACCAGATACTATTTTAGTATTTAGTTGGCCATTGGTAATCATTGCAACACTTATTGCAGTAGGGGTCACAACCTTATCAGCATTCTTTGCAGTCAATGCGGAATTAAAAGAAACACCATCTATTTTAATGCGACCTAAAGCACCGAAAGAAGGGAAAAGAATTTTACTAGAACGTCTTCCATTCATTTGGAATCGCCTAAACTTCATTGCGAAAGTAACGGTACGAAACTTATTCCGTTACAAAAAACGTTTCTTCATGACAGTCTTTGGAATTGCGGGATGTACGGCGTTACTTGTAACAGGATTTGGAGTTAAAGATTCAATTCGTACAATTGTGGATACGCAATTTGGAGAAATATTTAAATATAATATGACGATGAAGTTAAATAAAGATATTTCACTTTCAGATGAAAAAGCACTAGTTACTGAGCTACAAAATGATCCGAGAATTCAGGGCGTTTTATCAATTCATAGTGAGAATGGTAAACTATCTGATGATGACGTGACAAAAGATGTTAATGTCTTCGTTCCCCATTCAGTTGCTGATTTAGATCCATTTGTTTCACTCAGAAATCGTGTGACACAAGAAAAGGTTGAACTTCCAGAATATGGAGTCGTGTTGAGTGAGAAAGTAGGTAAACAATTGGGGGTTAAAGTTGGAGATAATGTGACGATTGAAAATGCCGATGGTAAAAAAGCAGAGGCTAAAGTAGAGGGAATTGTTGAAAATTATTTATTCCATTATGTTTATTTATCACCAACTTATTATGAAGAATTATTTAATGAGACGCCAACATTTGAAAGTATTTTAGGTGTTGCTAATGATGATACGTTAGAACTTGAAGAGGCGGTTTCATCAGATTATATGAATCAAGCGGGTGTAAGTGGGATAAGTTGGAACTCATCGATTGGAAGTAATTTTGATAACATGATTCAGAATTTGAACTATGTCGTTTTATTAATGATTATTTCTGCCGGAGCTTTAGCATTCGTCGTCTTGTATAATTTAACGAATGTTAACATCTCAGAACGTATGCGTGAGATTGCAACGATTAAAGTATTAGGATTCTATGATAAAGAAGTCTCAGCTTATATTTATCGAGAAAATATCATTTTAACCTTGATTGGAACGGTTGTTGGACTTGGACTTGGAATTTTACTACATCGTTATATCATGCTCACAGTCGAACTTGATAATATGATGTTTGGACGACAAATTGCTCCACTAAGTTTTATTTACTCAGCAGGCTTAACTATTTTATTCGCCTTCGTAGTAAACTTTGCAATGTATTATAAATTGAAAAAAATCGAAATGGTAGAATCACTTAAATCAGTCGATTAAGCCAAAAAGGTTCGCTCTCAATAAGAGCGAACCTTTTTTATAAATTAAGGTGAGATTAAAACTATATCAGGATATAATAATACTTATTAAGAATGAGACAAAAAGGAGCCCTATATGAATAAAGATTTGTTGCTTCAACAACTTTCAACACATCAAATGATGTTGCTCTATTTTAAAGGAAGCCAATGTAGTGCTTGTCTTGCGTTATTACCGAAAGTAGAAAAATTAATAGAGCAGTATCCTGAAATTGAAATGCGGATAATAGATGTGAATAAGGATGCTGAAATTTCATCACACTTTGGCGTCTATTCCGTTCCCGCTACGATTCTATTCATAGAGGGGAAAGAATATATCAAAGAAGCGGGAATTTTTAGTATACATACCTTAAATGAGAAAATAAATAGATTATACGAAATGATTTATAAGTAGAGGAGAAGTAGACAATGGAGAAAATTGAGAAACCGAAAAGAACAGGGAAATTAAATCATAACCTTACCTTCACAGAGTGCTTGGCAGAAGACTACTACATTCATGGGATGCAATTTGAAAACGAAGAAATTTCATATTTATCCATTGAGCGTCTAAGTTTAAATCAATGTCATTTTAAAAATGTTGTGTTTTTAGAATGTGAATTTGATCATATTGATTTAACGGATACGATTTTTGAAAACTGTGATTTGTCTAATATTAAAATGCCTGATGGAATTATACATCGTTGTATTTTTCAAAACTGTCGTCTGACAGGAAGTGATTTCTCAAACTGTGGCATCCAACAAACACTATTTAAAGAAAATAGTGGACGATATATCAACTTTTCCTTTTCAACGTTTAAAAAAGTAAATTTACTAAGTAATCAGTTTTCACATGGAAGTTTTAATGAATGTCAGTTTAATAAAGTTGCATTTGAAGAAAATCAATTAGAGATAGCAGAATTTATTCACACCTCATTGAATGGTCTCGATTTTTCAAACTGTAAGATAGACGGAATTGTAATTCCAATGGAAAATTTAAAAGGATTAAGTGTCTCACCAGAACAGGCTCTTCAATTAGCGACACTACTTGGACTAAAAATAAAACACCTTTAGGGAGTTTCCTAAAGGTGTTTTCATTAGAATGTAAGAGTGCCAAAGACGTTATCTAAACTTCCTTCAACTAATTCACAAGCTTGAATGTACTGAGCAGGAATTTCATGACAGTTGATGCCAAAATCAACAGAAGATTTAAAGCCGAATCGTTGATAGTAAGCAGGATCCCCAACTAATACAACAGCTGTATATCCCATCTTACGAGCTAGCTCAAAACTTTTCATGACAAGTTTTGAACCTATACCTTGACCGCGATAATTTAGGTCAACAGAAAGTGGAGCAAGTAATAAAACGTCATGATTTTGATTCAAATCTTGAACGATATATTTTGTTAACATGATATGTCCAATAATGTTTCCGTCAACTAAAGCGACTAAGGCAAGTTCAGGAATATAGTTTTCACTGGCGCGAAGCTCATTGACAAAGTTTTGCTCGTTTCCATCCGATACTTGAGCTGTTTCAAATGCTATACGCACAAAGTCATAAATTTGGTTAAATTCTTTTTCATGTTCAGTTCTAATAATTAAGTTCATTTTTAAATCCTCCAATTAGTTAGTAGTACGATTTTTGCTACTGTGAGAGGACAAATTGGATGTCCTCTCTTAAAGGACGGAATCCATTTTACGATGCTTGATCAAACAAACAACTCCTTAGTTTATAAAAAATTTTTTCAACACTGTTAGTATAGCATATAAAAAGAAAAGTAAAAAGTGAGCAATGTTTTTTAAAAAATGACCATCCTATAAATAATGAGTAGAAAGTCGAAATTTGTTGAAGGTGATGATTATGAAAAAAAATAGACGTGAAATCCGTGACCTCAAACAATTAAAAGAACAGCTATTCGGCATTAAACAAGTCGTGCACCACACTAAGATAGGAAACCTGTGGAATCACGAGGCGGCAGTTCGAAAAAAGTTAAAGGTGCTGACTGAAATGGATGGTCAATCGCTTAAAGGGTATCATCAAGTGTATAAGGAATATCGCGACTTGTTAGATGAAATATCAGTTCGATTATTAGAAGACTATAATGACAAAAATAATACAAGCTTTGAATTTGATGAAATTGTTCAATCGCATCTTCCAGAGTATTTATCATCGGGTATTTTAACGGCGCTCGTCAGTAGTCATATTCCTAATTTAATGGCGGATTCATTTAAAACACATTTTCCCAAAAACCCTAAAGATGAATATCAGGAAGCAAGAAATCTTAAACGTAAAATTTATTTGCATTTAGGTCAGACGAATACGGGAAAAACCCATCGAGCTATTGAACGTTTAAAACAAAGTCAAAAAGGTGTATATCTTGCACCTCTTCGCATTTTGGCGCTTGAAATTTATGAACGGTTAAATAAAGAAGGGGTACCTTGTACGTTATTAACGGGGGAGGAAGAGGTTATTATTCCCGAAGCAAACCATCAAAGTTCAACGGTTGAAAAAGTGAATTTAGATCAGACTTACGATGTAGCAGTTATTGATGAGATTCAGATGATTGGAGATTATCAGCGTGGCTCTTCTTGGACGCGTGCTCTTTTAGGGCTTCGATGTTCTGAGATTCATGTCTGTGGGGCGTTAAATGCAAAAGAAATCTTACTTGAAATGATTAAAGATTGTGGCGATGAGTTTGAAGTCATTGAATATGAAAGACTTATGCCATTAGTTATAGAAAAAGAGCCATTTAATCATCAGGATACACAAGAAGGAGATGCCTTTATCCTTTTTTCAAAACGAAAAGTTTTACAGCTAGCAAAACAGTATAAGGAGATGGGAATCAATGCGAGTGTGATTTATGGTGATTTGCCACCCGAGGTTCGTAAAATGCAGTATTATGACTTTGTGCATAAGAAAAATTTAATTTTAGTGTCAACGGATGCGATTGGAATGGGTGTTAATTTGCCAATTCGACGCATTGTATTCATGAATTTATGCAAATTTGATGGAGAAGAAGAACGATTTTTAACGTCCCAAGAAGTCAAACAAATTGCAGGACGAGCAGGAAGGATTGGAATTTATGAAGTCGGATATGTAGCAGGGTATGGACGTTCTTATTCATTTTTAAAAGAAAAGATTGAGATGGAAGATGACCCGATTGAACAAGCTGTCATTGGACCAAGTGAAGTGTTACTTCAGATTGAAGGATTACCGCTCAAAGAAAAGCTGGCGCTTTGGAGTACAATGCCTGTTGAGACCCTGTATTATCGTAAGATGGATATCCGTGATTATATTTTAGTCTTAGATAAAGTCCGTCGTTATAAATTGGATGAATATGTGGAATGGAAATTGATGAAGTTACCAATTGATGTGCATAATGATGAAGTCTTATCGACGCTACTATTTTTCATCGAAAGCTATTTTGTTCAAAAAGTGGGTGAAGTACCAAGACCTCATCTAGGTGAAGTTAATTTATCAAATTTAGAAACCTACTATCAAGAGGTTAACCTATACTACTCATTCTGTAAAAGTTTCAATATTGAATTTGATGTTGAATGGGTATACGATGAAAGACTGAGAATCAGTGAACTGATCAATGATTTACTTATAAAAGGAAGATACTAAATTTAAATGATATTAATTGGATGATGAAAATCAGGCGCATACGAAAATCAATTTTAAATGATAGGATAAGTGAGGATAGCATCATTGTTCATAAGTAGCCAATAAAATAGTATAGGGTTGAGTCTTATCACTTCTACTCAAGTCATACTAAAGCTACTAACATCAAGTAAAAAGGTTCAGAAACTTGAGTTCTGAACCTTTTTAGTAATCATTAATTAGAATTTATTAAACATTGATTCATCTTCAATTAACCAAAGCTTTTTATAAACTGTTCCAAATTCAATAGGGCAAACAAATCCATTTCGGTCAACTAAATGTAGTTGATTCGTAATCGTGTTTTGTTTAAGTTCTCCTGAAAGAAAAACAATGTCATCATAACATTCTATTTGAATTTTATCATTTAATTTAACGCTACAAATAAATTCACGATCAAAGTAACTATAAACATGAAGTTCATTATTGTTTGGTTTGATTAAAATATCGTTAAACATTTAAAAGCCCCTCCTAGTAAAAAAAACATATTGATAAACAATCTTTTATTAAATGTAAAAGATTGATGATTTCCTAGTTTTAAATATAACATATCCTAAAATACAAATTAAGCAATATGCAATTCTATATACAAAAGAACTTTAATTCATACATTTATAATCAGACTTACTACTTAAGCCCTTCTGTTGATACTAAGGAGAACGATAGGGGCAATCTAACATCTTTAAGAGAATAAGCTTCCACTATTTTGAGTAAAAGTTTTCCGAGTGTGAAAAACTTATTTAGACTGAGATAATTCGAGGAGCAAAGTGAGAAGTCGAATAGAATTTAAAAACTGTTCAGAGTATATTTAAATCTGAACAGTTTTTTTATTATTTTTTAAGTTTAAGGTTATTTACGAAGTTAATGACTGCCGGGTCATGCATTGAACATTTTGTAAGTAGTGTTGTATCTTTATCAACAATTTGATTCAATAATCGACGCACTCCTTCTGTTGATGAAAAGCTATATACTTTCCCTTTAAATCCATTTCGACGACATTGCAAAGCAATATATCTAGCTTGGGATCCTATAGTGATTAATACGTCGAGATCATACTGGCAAATCATATCCCCAACTTTTTGATGAAGTTGTCTTGAGTTTTTCCCCAGTGCATCAATGCTACCAACTAGCGCTATTTTTTTACGATTTTTAGCTATTTCACACATTGTTTTAATACTTGCTTCGAGTGAAGTAGGATTGATGTTCCAAGTATCCACAATCAGCTGACATTGATTCAATCCTTTCATAACTTCAAAGTGAGAATTTAAATGTTTGAATGAAGGAAGGAGTTTAATAGAATCACGATAGCTAATTCCCACTTCATAAGCAGCTGCAATGGCAGCCATGCTATTATAAACTTGATGGACACCGTAACCAGGAATGAAAACTTTGTATCTTTTATTATTAACAGTTAAAATGTAACTCATTCCTTTAGGTACGAATTCAATGTTTGAAGCCTGATAATCGGCATTCTCGCCTACACCATAGTAAATAATTTTTCCTTTAAAATCTTCTAAGCTAATTTTTTTAATGTTATCATCGTCGGCATTTAAGATTAAGGTTCCTTTTTCACCAACTGCTTTCACCATTTCACCTTTAGCTTTTATGTAACCTTCGAGTGTTTTACATTGATCAAGGTGGTCAATACCGATGTTTGTGATGATTCCGATTTGTGGTTTAAAGTATCGTGAGCTTTTTTTTATATAACCAGGAGCAGCCACGGCAGTTTCATAAACAGCTGCTTCAACACTATCATTTAATTTCATTAAGTAAGAGAGATGTTTAGACTCCCCGTTAGTAGACTTCACGGTTCCCTCTGTTTTATAAAAATGCTTTAAAATATGACGTGTCATATCTTTTGTTGTTGTTTTACCACATGTTCCAGTGACAGCGATAACGGGGATATCAAATTGATTACGATAAAAATCAATAAAGTCATAATATGACTCTTTTATTTTATTAACTTTGATAATTGTACAGTTATTACCGAATGGACAGTGACCAATAGGCCGATCTGTAACAATTGCACAAGGTAAGTATTTTTTGATAAATCTCCAGTCAAAAGTTCTAGGATTGAGTAAGAAAAGAAGGGTATTACTAGATTCTACTTGTTTTGCTTGTGTCACAACGGAAGAAATCATGAGATTATCATTTCCTTTAACAAGAGAACCGTGAATCACCTTTCTAATCGTACCTATTGAAAGTTTTTTCATAATAATATCTCCTTATGATTTAGGGTGGGTCTCCCTTATGATTTGAATTTCATAGTTCCCGATGTTAAGTTAAGTGACAATCTTGCTATAAGTATTATAAGGAATAAAAATATGATGTATTTAATAGTAGAACTTTATCATAATGAATTGAACTTAATTAAGAAGGGAACAACTATCCTTATCGGTTATTGAGGTGAGATTTATGTTGTTTAGCTAAATAAATCGTATACTGAATCATTGTGCGCTCAGCACCTACTTTTCCAAATAATGCATGAGGAAGTCCAGGGCGCCAATTTACTTCATAAATCCAAAAATGTTTATTTTGATCAATACCAATATCAATACCAAGCTCATCTAAAGTTTCAGAATGAACTTGTTGTTGAATCTCATCCATGTGCCGTGCCAAATCCAATGCAAATCTTTCAAGGCGTTTTTTCATGGCACTGTATTCTTTTGGGTATTGTTGGCGTAAAAATTTTTCAATTGGAACCCGAGATCCTCCGCTACTTAAATTAGTAACGAACGAATTATTACGAGCTACACGGGCATAAATTAAGGCAACTTTCCACTCACCATTACCATCTTTTTGCACATGCAGTCTTAAGTCAAAAGGGACACCATATCGTGTCTTAGAATTAATACAGGGCTGTATTAAATGTTTTTTACCTCTGATACGTTGTTTCACAAATCTCATCAATTGTGCTTCATTATATATAAATTTCTGATGATCTACTTTTACACTATATCCTTTAGGTAATTTATCAATAAAAGTCACACCAATCCCTTTATGACCATCATTCGGTTTAAATACAATTTTTTTATATTTATTTAAAGCGTTTAAAACATCTTTAGGTGAGTAAACCGTAATAGAAGGAATTAAATACTCTGAAAAAGTTTTCGCTTCTTTTAAGCGATAATAAACTGTCATTTTTGATCCAATGGAATGGCTTGTAAAAGGAATTTCTTGTTTTAAGACATCAATTTTATCTTGGGAATGAGCCATTTTACCTGGATTTCCGTGGTTGAATATAACATCTGGAAAACGGCGTTCAACTTTTTTCCACTGATTTTTAACTAAGATATATCCATTGATTTTTCGATTTGCAATATCGATCCCTTTTGGTGAAAAAAATAAAAATTCTGCATTTTCTTTTTGGGCAGCGACTGCAAAGTAATAAGCCTGCTTCACCGTTCTTGGATTTTTGCGATGGCTTAAATATCCAATTAATATCATATTTTTCTCTCCTTAGGATAGATAAAAACACTACCCCAATGCTATCATATGCGAATTGAGAGCGAACGGATAATTTTTTCCAAAATAAAAACTCCAATAGGGTTGGAGTTTTAAATAGGAAATTTAAAGAGCTAACGTCTTGGTTTTCGATTTGAATTTCGACTAAGATTTCGAGTATTAGTTCGATTGACATTACGATTTGTATAAGGCATTAAGACGAATTTTATTTTTGAAGCAGCATATTTAGCATTTTTTTTGGCTTCATTTTCAGTTTTTCCAATCGCTACAACATAAGCATAACGATTTCCCATTGATTCTGGGGGGGTTAAGAGTGTACCTTTTCTAGGTTTAATATAAACTGATTTAACATTAGGGGATGTAAGTGCAGCTTGTTTTCCTAAGACTCGCTCTAAGATTCCTTTTTGTTTGACAATAATATATTGTGCAAATGCATTTTTTTTGTGTTTAGGTTCTAAATCAGGTTCTTTACCAAGTGCTAGTTTTAACGTTTCTTTTACAAGATTTATACCCAATCCAATTTCAAGAAACTCATTCATTCCACTACCAGAAATTCTAGGATTTGTTTCAACTAGCTTCCATTGTTTATTAACGAGGCGCATTTCAAGATGACAGGAACCATTTTCAAGCCCGTGAAGTTCAATGATATCTTTTACAGCAACTTTAAGAGATTCATAGAATTTTGGATTTGGATCAATCACTAGATTATACCCCGTGATGATATAACGATTGTAAAATGTAATCTCTTGCTCGATAATCGCGACAATATGAACGCTTTTTTTAATAACCATACATTCAACTAAATATTGAGGGCCATCAAGGTATTCCTCAAGAAGTAGAGGCTCTTGTGGATATTTTTTAGTGAGTCTTTTTCGATAAGTGTTAAACTCATCCATCGATGTAATTTTAAAAACATCTTTAGATCCTGCTGAAGACGGAGATTTTAACATGAATGGAATTAAGTCTTTAACTTCACGCTTACTAAAACTTTCATTTGGATTTAGTTTAATAAAACGTGGGCTATAAGGAGAATTTTTAACCGCATTTCGTGATAATAACTTATCTTCCATATTCATAATTCCAGCTGTTGTGAATTGACTAAGACCAAATTCTTCTGCTAATTGAGCTGCTACATAACAATATTGATCAATAAAGCTAATGATACATTTAATTTCAAATTTACCTGTTTTTTGTAAGTTACTTATGACGTTACGAACTTCATCCATGTTTTTAAAATTGACTCGTTTCACTAATTTTATTTCAGGGTATTCTGAACGATTTGTAAATCCGGATTTATCAGTTAATAAAATTGTAAAGTATCCCATTTTATCTGCGGCTTTAATAGCTTCACGACTAGAGCCGTTTTTGTTACTATTTATAAATATAATGGTTTTCATTACCTATTACTTCCTTTTGTAAACAATAATTTAATAGCTTTGACGATGATTTCATTTGAGTAGTTCAGCTTTATCCAAGTGTGTATGTGGGAAGTCTTTTATAAATGGAATGATAGGAAATAAGACTAGGAACTTTAGGTATTAGAAATACTTTTGATGTCATATTACTAAGTTTCTTATCCTAATCTTCTGATGTAGCATTCTTTTGCTAATCTTACGTTCATTCACACATCATTTTTTACATAAGCTTGCGGCATAACGAATAGTGTTAGTTTCGATTCCATACTTTCCATAGAAGGAGTGTGGAGTGCCAGGAAGCCAGTTGACTTCATATATCCAGATATTGTTGTGTTCATCAATTCCGATATCAATTCCGAGTTCGTCAAATTTATGAAGATGAGATTTTTCCTGTAAATCATCTAAGTGATTGGCAAGCTTTATGGCGAAGATTTCAAGTTTTTTCTTCATTTCTTCTCGATGACGTGGATTGTGTTCTTTTAAATAGTCATCTAAGACGGCGACTTTTGCTCCTTGATGAACATTTGTAATTAAGCTTCTTGTTGTAGAACTTCGTGCATAAATGACTGATATAATCCACTTTTTATTTCCATCTTTGTGCACATGTAGTCTAAAGTCCGTTGGTTCACCATCACTATTTTTAGAGTTAATATAGCGTTGTACAAGATAGTTTGTATGAAGGATTCTTTTTGACACAAATTCATTTAATTGAGATAGGGTATAGATATGATCTACCCCTTCAAATTGAACTAAGAACTTTTGTCCTTTTCGTTCAATAAAGGTTACACCTTCACCTTGATGACCACCAACCGGTTTAAAGACAATTTTTCCATTCTTTTGTATAAACTTCAACAGTTCTTGGGTTGAAGAAACTGTTTGAGTTGGAATTAAGTAACGTGAAAAAACTTTTGCCTTTTTTAAACGCTTATATACCGCCATTTTATTTCCTACTGGATAACTTGTAAATGGAATTTCTTTTCTTAATCGGTTAACGATCTGTTTTGAACGATTAAGCTTTGCAGGACTCCCTGCATTGAAAATGACATCAGGAAATCGTTTAGTTGCACGTTTCCAAATTCCGTCTTTATACACATAGCCATTAATGACTTTATTTTTAAAATCCACCCCTTTAGGTGAAAAATAAATAAAATCTACCCCTTCTTCTTTAGCGGCAAGGGCATAAAAAGAAGTTCTTTCAATGGAAGTGGGCATTTTACGATGATGTAACATTCCAATCAAGATCATTTTTTATCACTCTTCTTTAAAATAGGGTAGGATAAATAGCATCCCAATTTTATAATATGCGGGACTTCGATATTAGGGTAGAGAAAAATAACATAAAAGAAAGCTTAAAGTACAAAAAATCCCTCTACTAGTGCTAATAGTAGAGGGATGTATGTAATAGGGATTGACATGTTAGGTAAACAATGATGTTTTTTATTTTAAACTTGCGGCTGCGCTTGCACCGGCAATACGACCAGTTCCATAAGCATATCCTAAAGTTCCACCTTCAAAGAAGACATAGCTGTTTCCATATGCTCCATTTGTTTCTGATCCAGCAGCATATAATCCTTTAATTGCTTTTCCGTTAGGATCTAATACTTCAGCATTATCGTTAATATCAATTCCACCTAAAGTTCCTAAGAAGACTGAAGGAGTTGTTTTAACAGCATATAAAGTTCCTTCTAATTTATCTAAATATTTAGATGATTTAAAGTGATCAGTATCTTCACCAGTTTCACATAATTCATTGTAACGTGCGATAGTATCAACTAAGTGAGCCATTCCTAATTTTTCTGCTAATTCTTCAGGACTGTTTGCAGTAATAATACTTCCTGCTTCAATTAACGCTTCAATATCAGGCATGATATCCGTTGGTGTATGAGCTTTTTTAGCAGCGTCGGCTGTGTTAACTTCGTGTCCAACTTCAATAAATACTGTTGGATTAGTTGCTAATTCACCAGTATAAACATCAGTTAAACCAGCAGCTCCTTTTTCTTTAACGATATCGATCATCGTTTGATCGAAGATTTCATAAGCTGTCATTTGAGGTAATGATTTAATAACATTTGATGTTTTAATTGGTTCGAAAATAAATGATTCTTCATTCATGAAACGATTTCCATCAACATCAACAAATAAGAATGGATTAATTAAAGCAGAGTTTAGTGCAGATCCCCAAGATGATCCACCGCGGTTAACTCCATAATGCATTGTAATAGCATCTTCATAACTTGCTGCAGCCCCAGCAGAGATGGCCATTTCGATACCTGTTCCGATATTTGTTGCAACGCGACCTTTTCCTACGCCTTCACCAAAATATTTAGTTACTAATTCTTCGTTTCCAGCAAATCCACCTGTTGCTAAAATGACGGCATCAGCATTAATTGTTAAGATTCCACCGTCTTCTTTCTCAGCTTGAATTCCTTTAATTTCACCATTTTCAATCATTAAATCTGTTGCTTTAGTTGAATATAGAACTTCTCCACCTAGTGCTACAATTTGTTCATGTAATGTTGTAATAGCAACAGTTCCTCCATCTACATATCCATGGATAGTTGAATTAGGATGCGTATACTTATGCTCTTCATATCCACCAGTTGAAGGATGAGCTAAGATTAAATTCACCCCATTTTCGATTAACCAGTCAACAGTGCGTCCAGAGTTTTGAATTACTTTAGATAATAATCCACCATTTGCAGTATAGTTACTTGTATCAACGAATTGATCATAGAACCATTTACCATCTACTGTTTTACCTTGTTCTTGTTGTTGAGTTGAATCTGTTCCAAATAATCCACCAGCCATTGTTCCTTGACCAGCAGGAGATGCCGTCATTTCAACTAATGTTACTTTTGCTCCATCTTGAACAGCTTGTAAGGCAGCAGCCGAACCTGAAGCACCTCCCCCAACAACAACGATTTCAGTTGTGATTTCTTCGTCGATTCCAACTTTAGCAATTTCAGTTTTAAAATCTTCAATATTAGCGCCTGCTTCTGTTAAACATGTTTCAATAGCTGTTAATAACGCACTTGAACTATTTGTTGCACCTGTTACCGTATCAACGGCAATTGTTTGGTTTGCTACGACTTCTTCAATTAAAGATTCTAAAGCTTTATCTCCAAGTCCTGCCGTTTCTGTTGATTCTAAAATTTTAATACTTTCAATTTTTGTTTCACTTAAGACAACTTCGACTGTAATGGTTCCGTTGTTTCCAGTCCCCGTTGCGGTATAAGTTCCAGCTTTAAGTGTTCCTTTTGATTGCGTTGATTCAGATACTGAATCAGATGATGTTGATGCTTCATTAGCAGAACATCCAGTTGTAAGTAATGCCATGACTAAAAAAGCAGCGGCAGCACGTTTAGAAAAATGATTCATGATGATAACCTCCCCAAATAAACTTTGTGTTTTATTTAACAATCTCAGTTTAAGGGTGAGGGTAAGTGGCAAGTCAACAGGATTTGTGAAAAAATTAATATAAAAAATCTACTTTTTTTATTCATTTTCTAATTAATTTACATATTTGGAATAGACACAGATTCTCAAATCAGCATAAAAAAAAACTAACCCGAGTGTAGGACACAGGTTAGTCTATTGGAATATATATTTTAAAATATTGATACAGAATCTCATCCTCGCAAGTCGATTTTAATAAGATAGCGATGATATCCCCACTACAATGAAACGGATACGCAGTGAAGATTTCCTTAATCGCATGAATTAGAACTTTGTTTTCAGTATACGGGATCTTAACTTTTAAATAAGTTGTAAAAACACGACAAGAATCTATACGAATAAATCGTTCATCAACTGCTAACTGTAAAAAATCTAGTGCAGTTTGTGAAATCCCCAAACACCAGTGATAACTAAAATCCTCCGTCTTTAAATTAGACTTTGGAATATATAATAACGACTCTGTAATTGGGGCATGATCAATTAAATTAATTTCTCCGATTAAACTATGGTGTTCTTCAATTAATCTTTTATTATCACTCTGGATTAAAATATATCGAGTTGGCATCATTTCAATGAACCATTGATTTAATCTTTCATCACATTCTACACTCAAATCATATAAATCTATCGCCAACTTTTGTTGTAATTTTAAATTTTCAATTTCAACTTGAAGAGAGTCAATATGCTTTGATAGCATCTCATTTAGTTTTGTATTATCAATTCCTTTAACTAAGTCAGAAGTATCCTTAATCGAAAAACCTATATTACGAAATTTTTTAGATTGAATCAATCTTCCAAACTGCCCAAAATCATAATAACGATAATTAGTTTCATGGTCTTTCGTTGGAATAATTAAATCAAATTTTTCATAATGCTTTAATAAATGAGGAGACACTCCCATTGTCTTAGTTAATTGTCCAATCTTATAATTCTCCATAACTTCCCCTTAAAAAATATTTGTCAAATGATATGCACTTCATTTTATCAAAAGATAAGAGGAATTGCTATAAAACCTATCTTTTAATCGATATTTCCAAGGGAATCTTGTTCATAACGATCTAAAAATAAATTCGTATTAATCAGATTTAACTGTTTATTCAGTGCAAAAATTAATAAAGAATCACGACGATTCTTAGCGTACAACTTATTAAATCCGCCAAGAGTCAAAGCTTTATTAGTCTCCTCAAGGGAAAAACCACCGCTAATACATAATTTTAAAATGGTATCGCGACTAGGAGATTTAGTTCCATTAAAAATCTGATATGCATAAGAACGTGAAATATCAGCTTGTTCAATCCACAAGCCTTTCTTTAAGTTTTTGTTTGAACGAATTTCCTCAAGATAATTGATAAACGTTAATGTGTTTTTGGGTAATTGAAGTTTTAAGTAGTCATCTAACATTTTCTCATCTTCAATAAAGTTTAATATTGTATCAAGCTCTGTCGTTTTTTTATCGCTCATATTCACACCTCAAATCACAAATTATATATTTACAGAAATAGTTTGATCGTTCCTAGGTCCTAGAAATTTAATTTAGTCAAAAGTTTTTACGCTGTTAAAAACTTACTTGGACTTGTATAGTATAATAGTATAATGAGTTAAACTTTAAATCAATGTTAAGGGGATTATATGGATCAACTAGAACAAGAATATCAAATTTCATTATATGAAACATTAGTTGAATTAAATCATTCACCTAAAAGTGACGTTTTACTTGTTCAAAATTCGTTAACAAGTAAAATTTATATTAAGAAAATTCTGAAAAATTATAATCTAGATGTTTATCGAAAATTACAACATATTAAAAATCGACATCTTCCAAAAATAGAAGAGATATTTGAATGTGAAGATTGTTTAATTGTTATCGAGGAATTTATCAACGGACGAACCTTACAAGAATATATGAATGAGCCGTTAGATGAAAGTTTTGCGATTAAATGTGGAATTCGCTTATGTGAAGTACTAGAAGTACTACACAATCAAAAACCCCCAATTATCCACCGCGATATTAAACCATCCAATGTCATGATTAGTGCAGACGGAGTTTTGAAACTGATTGATTTTGATGTATCGCGTGTTTACCAAAATAATCGCCAGCTCGATACACACATTTTAGGAACTAAAGGTTACGCTTCACCTGAGCAATTTGGATTTGAACAAACGGATGCACGCAGTGATATTTACTCGATTGGTGTGTTACTAAATGTATTAACAACTGGTGATATGTATCAAAAAAATCGATCTAAGATTGGGAGAATCATCGATAAATGTACGAAACTCTCACCGAATGATCGATATCAAAATGTGCATGAATTAAAGTCAGACTTATCCAAACTGATTCATAGGCCAATAGAACTAAAAGAATCATTAATTAGGCAACAAGTTAACCTATATTTATCTTGTTTAGACTTTTTAAACATTCTTCCTAACAAGGAACCTAAAAATCTTGTTTTAAAAGAAATTAGACAAATTCCAGGATACCGACGTGGAAATCTACTATTTGTCATTATTGCGACGCTTTGGTATCTGTTTTTAATATTTGGGGGAACTCAAGGTACTTCAATCATTACTTGGATTGAAAATGTATCACTCGTTATCTGTTTAATTAGTATGACGTTACTCAACAGTAATTATAAACAGCTTCAACAGAGACTTCCGGGTATAAAAGATAATTTATTGACTGGATTAATGGTTTATAATTTTATTATATTCATGATTTGGGGATTACTTAATGATTTTTTGAAACGCTAATTTTTTATATTAAACCAAAAGGGTCTGCTCCTAGCAGACCCTTTTGGTTTAGGTTATTTGTATAATCAATAGGTGTCATTTCAATCGATACTGATCTAATTAAGTTATATATCATCGCATAGAGAAGTAAAAAAACGAAGGAGGACCTGAATAATGGGAAAAATGATTAAATGTAAAACGTGTTCTAAAGAAATAGCATCTAAGGCTAAAGTATGTCCAGAATGTGGGGCGAAAAATAAAAAATCATTTTATAAAAAATGGTGGTTTTGGTTGATTATTTTATTTGTCATGATTGGAGCTTTCGGTGGGGAAGATTCATCAAATCATTCAGAATCAAATCAAACTATTGAACAAGAAGTGGATCAAGTAAATAAAGTAGAAGAGACTACTCAAAAAACAGAAAATACTACTCAAGTAGAGGAAAAAGTGGAAGAAAATATTCCAACAGAATACAAATCAGCCCTAAAAAAGGCAACAACATACAGCGATATCATGAATATGTCTAAGGCAGGAGTATACGATCAACTAACATCGGAATATGGAGAGAAATTTTCACCAGAAGCTGCCCAATATGCCATTGATAATGTGCAAGTTGATTGGAAAGAAAATGCATTAAAAAAAGCAACAACGTATAGCAATACCATGAATATGTCTAAAGCTGGTGTTTATGATCAATTAACATCAGAATACGGGGAGAAGTTTACAGCAGAAGAAGCACAGTACGCGGTGGATAATGTAAAAGCGGATTGGGAGGAAAATGCGTTAAAAAAAGCAGAAACTTATCAAAAAATGATGTCTATGTCTCCGAGCGCTATTTATGATCAATTAACATCAGAATATGGAGAGAAGTTTACAGCGGAGGAAGCACAATACGCAATTGATCATCTTCAATAACTCATAAATTTCTAGGAGCGTTTGACGCTCCTTTTTTTTGCTCTTTATTAATGAAAATATTATTTATCAAATTAATAGTTTGTCTGCTTGTAGCAGACCAATTTTAATTTGATTCTAGTTATAATAAAAGAGTGGTTCATATTCTAATTGCCTTTAAAAGTGTTTGGTGTGTAGTTGAAATGATTTTGTGGGGAAATCATTAATTAGTAGTTGTTATGTTATTTAAATTTCATTTGAGAGTCTATCTTATAGTTGTAAGGTAGGCTTTTTTTGTCGTTTATAAACAATAAAGGATGCAAGCCTTCAGATAATCTTGTAAAATGAATGAGAAAGTGAACGTTTAAAAAGAAAAGTTAGGAGGAGATTTTTTGTTACAGACAGTCCTCGCAGGTATCAAACCCATTAATCAAGAAACAAAGAAGTTAGCTAAAAAAAGAGTTGATTCATTAGCAAAGCCCCTAGGGAGTCTAGGTGAATTAGAACATCTTTCAATTCAAATCGCCGGAATTACAGGACGTGTTGTAAATAAGATTGAAAAAAAGTGTATTATCATAATGGCGGCTGATAATGGAGTGGTTGAAGAAGGCGTAGCATCAGCTCCACAACTTGTAACATTGGCTCAGACTAAAAATTTTATTAAAGGTAAAACAGGCGTTGCAGTTTTGGCAGCTCAAAATAAAGCTGATTTAATGGTGATTGATATTGGGATTAATTCTGACGAAATTATTCCAGGAGTCATTCATAAAAAACTTGCGAAAGGAACGCAAAATATTTATAAAGGGCCCGCAATGTCTCATGAAATGGCGGTTCAAGGGATTGAAGTTGGAATTGAAGCAGTTAAAAAAGCTAGAGAAAAGGGGTACCAATTACTCGGCGTGGGTGAAATGGGGATTGGAAATACCACAACCTCAGCTGCTGTCTTAAAAGGATTAACGGGGATTTCTGTGGATAAGCTTGTTGGAAAAGGTGGCGGAATTACGAAAGCTGCCTATGAGAAAAAAAAGCACGTCGTAAAACGAGCAGTTGAGTTAAATCAAGTAAATCCACAAGATCCAATTGATGTGATTGCTAAAGTCGGTGGATTTGATATTGCAGGAATGGTCGGTGTCTTTTTAGGTGCGGCTTATTACCAAATCCCCGTTGTCATTGATGGCTTTATTTCAGTTGTAGCAGCATTAGTGGCAACTAAATTAAATAAAGATGTAAAAGATTATTGCATTCCATCGCACAAATCAGAAGAAATCGGCTATAACATAGCGATTGAACAATTAGGATTGACACCTATGCTAAACCTTAGCATGCGTTTAGGGGAGGGGAGTGGTTGTCCCATTGCGTTTTCGGTGATTGAATTTGCAATGGCTATGATGAATAACATGGCAACATTTGATGAAGCGCATATTGATGATGATTATTTAGATGAAGTGCGGAATGAAGAAAGTTATAAAGTTTAAGGAGGCCGACTATGGAAATCGGATTAATTCATATTTATTGTGGAGATGGTAAAGGAAAGACAAGTGCTGCAATGGGACTTGGACTTAGAGCTGTTGGTCATGGGAAAAAAGTATTGTTAACACAATTTTTAAAAAGTAATAAAACAGGAGAATTAAAATCGATTGAGAAATTATCAGAATTTTTTCATGTTGTAAAAGGTGAGCCAGCTAAAAAATTTGTTTGGAATATGACAGAAGAAGAAAAAGCAATCGTAAAAATAGAACATACTAATCGTTTTAAAGCAGTCACCAAAAAGGCAGTCGAAGAAGACTATGATGTTCTCATTTTAGATGAATTGATTGCGACGGTTAATTTAGACTTTGTTCCTGTGCATTTGGTCGTTGATTTTTTAAAGAATAAGCCAACATCATTAGAAGTTGTCATGACAGGGCGTAATCCTAAAGTTGAATTAGTTGAACTTGCTCATTATGTATCTGAAATAAAGGCTGTGAAGCATCCGTTTACAGAAGGGATTCCCGCACGAGTAGGAATTGAAATATGATCATCCTTGTAGTAGGTGGAGCTAAAAGTGGAAAATCTGATTATGCTGAAAAAATAGCACAAATGCTACATGAAGGCGGAAATCTATATTATATTGCAACGATGAATCCTCATGATGAGGAAGATCAACAACGAATCAAAATTCATCAACAAAAGCGTGAAGGCCGCGCTTTTCAAACACTAGAAGCAAAGCGACAGCTTCATAAAATAATCGATACGATTAATCCACAGGATACTATCTTACTCGATAGCTTAACCTCGTGGATGACAAATGAAATGTTTGTAATGGCTGAGTTTTATCCAAATGTGAGTGTACAAATGCTAGAAGTCGTAAAAAAGATAAACACAAAACACCTTGTCATTGTGTCAGATTATTTGTTTAGTGATGCCATTCATTATGATGCGTACACCGAGACATTTCGGCGCGAACTAGGCTATGTAAACTGTGAAATCGCAAAATTGGCTGACGTTGTCATCGAGTGTGTTTACGGAAATACGATTGTCCACAAGGGAAAGGAGGCGCTTCATGAAAAGCTTATATTACGCACTTAATATGGCCATCAGTATGTTCACGATTATTCCACTACCGAAATATGAATGGGATGAATCATCGGCACGTCATATGATGAAACTTTATCCTTTCATCGGACTCATCATCGGAGGACTTTGGTACGTGGCGGCTTTGTTGTTAACCGCTCTTCAAGTCACGGAAACTTTAACCGCCTCTATCTTACTTGCCATTCCATTTTTACTGACAGGATTTTTACATCTAGATGGGTTCATGGATGTATGTGATGCCTTATTATCAAGACGTTCCCAAGAAGAAAAAATTCGAATATTAAAAGACTCTCGGGTCGGTGCCTTTGCTGTTATTTCTTTAGTCTTATTATTAATTTGTCAGTTTTCAGCACTTCAGACACTTCTAACACATCAACAATCCTTTCTGTTTTTCATTCTCATTCCGATTATTTCAAGAAGTCTTGTTGGATACTTTTTAATTACAAAGGAGACGATTAGTGAAAGCTATCTAGGAAAATTATTTAAACAAGGAACTGGGCGCCTTGACCTTCTTATCTTAAGCCTAATCTACTTCATCACCTTTTTGGGGAGCTATCTACTCGTTGGAATATTAGGGATTGCCGTTCCCCTTTTCATGGGAATCGCTGCTTTGCTACTTGTACGTAACACCCAAAAACAACTCGGTGGATTTAACGGAGATGTCGCGGGCTATATATTAGTTCTTTGTGAATTTATCGGATTACTAACCTTAGGAGTGATAAGATGAAACTCATAATTGGTGGCGCCTATAACGGAAAATTAAATTACGTAAAAGAAACATTAAGAGTAGTGGATGAAGATATTTGTTATATTCAAGACACCCTTGATTTATCAAAATCAGTTCTATACGGAATTCACCACTTTATTTATCACAACGCCTTAAATGGCATCTCATCATTACCATTTTTTGAAGAGCATCTCGACGACTTAAAAACTAAAGTCATCGTTTGCGATGAAATCTCATCAGGCATCGTTCCATTAAAAAAAGAAGAACGATTTTATAGAGAGGAAGTAGGGCGCATCCTGCAATTTTTAAGTCGTGAAAGTAATAGCATTATTCGGATTTTTTGTGGTATCGAGGTGGTCCTTAAAGATGAATAATATGATTTTATATGTCATCAGACATGGAAAAACAAAAAGTAATGAACAACGACTTTACTGTGGAAAAACAAACGATGTTTTAAGCGAAGCCGGCATCAAGGAAATCAAAGAGAAACAAAAATGTTACAACTATCCTGTTTGTGCTAAAAACTTTACAAGTGGTGCAATTCGTGCGAATCAAACCTTTGAACTCCTTTATCCCCAAACCTTTTATGAGGTGCGTCCATTATTTTGGGAATATGATTTCGGTGAGTTTGAAGGAAAGTCGTATGACATGTTGAAAGATGATGCGCGCTATATCGAATGGATCATGGATGAAGAGGGAGCAGTTTCGTGTCCACAAGGAGAGTCAAAACAAGATTTTTATAAACGAATTTCAAAAGGACTTGAATTACTTGTGGATGAGTTGTTAGAAAGTCATGAATCAGAGGCTTTGTTAGTCTGTCATGGCGGTGTGATTGGAACATTACTTCATTTGTTTTATGATCAACGTAAACATTTTTATGAGTATCAACCCCGTTGTGGTGGCGGTTATAAATTACGTCTTACAAAGGAGACAAGTATTAAAATAGAGATATTAGAGGAGTTTTAGCATGTGGTCTTTAATGATTGGATTCGTCCTTGATGTCATCATCGGCGACCCACATAATCCATATCACCCGGTTCGAATCATTGGAAGTTGGGCGATGAATTTGGAAAGTGTATTTCGAAAAATAGATTCAAATAACCTTAAATTAGCAGGAGCACTTGCGTGGCTTTGTATTATTGTTCCGACCTTTTTAATCACGTTAATCATCGTTAAAATAGCGTTCTTTATCCACCCGATGGTCGGGATTTTAGTAGAAGGTATTTTAATTTATTTCTGTCTTTCAGCTAAAGGGCTGAAAGTTGAAGGACTTAAAGTGATTAAAACGTTAGAGTCCGGTGATATTGAAAAAGCGCGTCATCAATTATCATATATTGTCGGACGTGACACGGCATCACTTGATGAAACTTCAATTGTTCGTGCAGTGATTGAAACAGTGGCAGAAAATATGTCAGATGGCATTATTGCTCCGATTTTATTTGCAGGACTTGGTGGTGCGCCGCTTGCGATGGCGTATAAAGCAGTCAATACGTGTGATTCGATGTTTGGTTATAAAAATGAGAAATACCTTGAATTTGGTTTTGTTTCAGCTAAAATGGATGATTTATTTAATTATATTCCAGCTAGATTAACGGGCTATTTGATTATCATTGCATCATTTATTTTAGGATTAGATTATAAACAAAGTTATCAGATTTATCAGCGTGATCGTTATAATCATACCAGTCCAAATAGCGCACATCCAGAAGCTGCAGTAGCAGGAGCCTTAGGAATTAAGCTAGGAGGAGCGAATTATTATTTCAGTAAACTGGTTGAAAAACCGACGATTGGCGACGAAACAAAAGCGATTGAAATGAAAGATTTATATCAAACGAATATGATTTTAACAACGGTGAGTTTTTTAGGATTAATTGTTGCCTTATTAATTGGAGGAGTGGTGAGATGAACTTAGGCCATGGTGGAAACATTGCACAGATTGCGAGATTACACGGAATTTTTGAAGATAGCATCATTGATTTCTCGGCAAATATTAATCCTCTTGGACTATGTCCGAATGTGTTAGAGGCCATGATTCAATCATTAGATAACATTGTTCATTATCCTGATATCACGTACTATGATTTAAAACGGGCTATTGCGAATTATGAAAATATAAAGGAAGAACAAATCATACTTGGAAATGGAGCAGCAGAAGTGATTTTTAATGTTGTTCGTGCACTTCAACCTAAAAAAGCATTGTTGTTTGCACCGACATTTTCAGAGTATGAAGATGCCCTAAAATCGATGGAGTGTCAGATAGAGCATTATATTTTAAAAGAAGATTTTAAGTTAGAAGATGGTTTTATAGACGCGATAAAGGAAGGGATTGATGTTTTATTTATTTGTAATCCAAATAATCCAACCGGTGTTTTAACACCGAAAGAATTCATCTTAAAAGTTTTAAAGAAAGCAGTCCAAACTAAGACAAAAGTCGTCGTGGATGAATCATTTTTAGATTTTGTTGAGAACAAAGAAGACTACTGTATGATAAGTGATGTGAATCAATTTAAACAGTTGATCGTAGTTAAATCACTGACGAAGTTTTTCGCCTTTCCAGGTATTCGGGTGGGATATGGTGTTTTAAGTGATCAACATCTGATTGAACAAATCAATAAAATCGCGGTACCGTGGGCGATTAATACGGTCGCTAATTTCGGAGCTCAGGTGGCGTTAACTCAAACAGAGTATATCTCTAAAACTCTGACCTATGTTAAAGAAGAAAATGAATTCCTATACACAGCTCTTGAAAAATTTGACTCATTGACAGTGTATCGTGGGGCGGTAAACTTCTTATTTTTCAAATGTAAAGTGTCATTGGATTTGAAACAGGAATTATTAAAGGATGGGATTTTAATTCGTAGCTGTGATAATTATGTAGGGTTATCAGCAGGGTTTTATCGGGTTGCAGTGCGCACACGAGCAGAAAATTTAGCGCTAATTAACGCGTTAGAGGGCATTTTGATATGAAAGAAGTGCTAATTATTTTAGATGGTTTGATGGAAGAGCAGCTTGACTTTAATCCGACATCCTGGTGTGATTTTTCGGTTTTGAATCGTGATCTGGATAGTTTAAATTGTATTTTTAATCTGCTTGGTTATTCGTCTAATCAGTTTGAGATTGGTGAACGTGCCTATTACGAAGCTCTTGCAAATGGGATTTCTCTTCAGGAAAATGAAGTTGTATTAAGATGTAATATTGTACGAGTTGAGGATGGAAAATTAGTAGACTTTACTGGTGGAAGATTGCCGTCAAACATTGAAAGTATCCTTCAAGAAATTCACGTACCGGATGGAACGTTGTATGCGGGTGACACGTATAAAAATTTATTGCTTCTAAAAAATTTTTCCTCAGATATTAAGTTATACCCGCCACATTTTCATGTAGGTGAAGACCTTGATACTTTAATACCAAAGGATTGGCGACTTCAAAAACTGATGAAGGACTCTAAAGCTGTTTTTAATCAACACGGATTAAACGGTTGCATGCTATGGCCTTGGGGATTATCTACGGTGGTTCATCTTCCATCTTTTTATGATCGATATCAAAAAGTTGGAGCAGTGGTAAGTGGGATTGATTTAGTAGCGGGAATGGGATTAGCGCTTGGTATGAAATCAATTAAACCAAGCCTAGCAACAGGTTATGAAAATACAGATTTAGTTCAAAAGCTTGAAGTAGCCCTTTCTTTAATTCAAGAAGTGGATGTTTTAATTGTGCATATTAATGGACTTGATGAATTAGCTCATCAAAAAGATTTTGCGGGGAAGTTAGCCTTCTTAGAAAAAATAAATACCCAATTCATTTTACCGTTAGTCAATCAACTCAGTGATACAATGATTTATATAACATGTGATCATCGTACCGATTCTAAAACTGGGAAACATGAGGTAGGGAAGGTGCCGATGTGGGAAATAGTTTTAGAAAAATAAAAAAGACTGCTTTTCGTGGCAAGGAAAAGCAGTCTTTTTTTGATTAAAACATGGCAGTGAAAGAATTCAAAAAGGAATTCATTTCGGTTTGTAAAAATTCAAAACGTAAACATAAGAAGCAACACACACACCCAAAGGAAAATAAAGTAATAAAACTAAAGGAGTTTGTAAGATTAAGCCGTACCCCAGTAACTTAATCTTCTCTACAATGTATGGGAATAGTATTAGATTTAGAACTAAAATAAACTCTTTTTTGAAATTAATTTAGATGTTATGATGAGAATTGAAATGAGGGATAGGATGAGTAAATGGTGGATGATGATTTTAATAAGTATGCTATTAACAGGATGCACATCACAAGCTATTAAGTTGGATGATGAGAAGTTTTTAGAGTGTGTCGACGGTGATACGGTAGATTTTTCAATGTTTTTTCCTACTGATTGGGATATAGTATGGATCTTTCATCCATATACACCACTTGAAAAAGTTGAGGAAACAATTGGAACTCGTTTTAAGCATGAGACAGCGATTGAGTATTCAGATACTATTCATTTAGTTATAGCTCTAAAAGATGACCATGTGGTGAGTTATGCTGAGATTAGCCGCTTAGTTTATGATTTCAATACGGCAGAAACGTTAAAAATAACGAAGGAAAACCAATTACAAATCAATTGAGAATAAAGATTGGGTATGATTCATAAAGTGTTAGGTAATTGGCTATCATTAGACAAATTTGACAAATAGAAGTGTAACGACTATACTTGATTAGTCATGGACTCATAGCAGGTGATATGATCTTAATAAGGAATGAAGTGAAATTCTTCAACTATCTCAGTAACCGTGAAGCGGACAATGTCTTAGTGAGCCACTGCATCAATTGATGTGGGAAGGGAAGACGGCGAATGATGCAAAGTCGGGAGACTTGCCTGATATGCGAGTGCTATTATCCCCTGAGGATGGGATAATGGGATACGTACGTGATTTTACTTAAGTCATTAGGTAAAAGAATTTAATGTAGTCATACCTTAATGTGGTATGTTTTTTTATGTTAATTTCATACGTATCATATGAACCTCAAAATTTTAAAACTTGGAGGAGAAGTATGAAAAAGTTTAAACAAATCGTGTCATCATCTTTAGTGGCATTTGTTACAATGATGTCATTAGCAGGGTGTCAAACAGAAGCACCCGAAAACAAAGAAACAACTGAACAAACACAAACGCCAGTTGAGCAAGCACAAAACTCAGATGCAACATCTTCAAAAATGGTAGACCGTGAAGGAAATGAATTTGAAGCGCCAGTTTCGATTGAGCGCATTTTATCAACTGCACCATCTAATACGGAAGTATTAATTGCACTAGGATTAGCTGATAACCTAGTTGGTGTGGATAAATATTCAACAGATATCGAAGGAATTCCAGCAGATGCTGAAGTCATCGATTTTAGAAACCCAGATTCAGAAGCAATTATTGAAATGCAACCTGATATTATTATTGCATCAGGACATAACAAAGTAGGAGATGAAGATCCTTACGCTTTATTAAAAGAAGCGGGAATTACAGTAGTATATATCCCAAGTAGTGATAGCATTGAAGGAATTTATGAGGATATTGCTTTTATTGCGGATGTAACAAATAAAGAAACAGAAGGACAAGAATTAATTGATGAAATGAAACAAGAAGTAGCTGCTATTAAAGCCGTTGGTGATACCATCACAGATAAAAAAACAGTGTACTTTGAAATTGGTTCATCATCAAAATTATATAGCTTTGGTCATTCAACATTTATTAATGAATTAATTGAAACAGTAGGCGCAACAAATATTTTAGCTGATGAAGAAGGATGGATTTCACCAAGTGAGGAAGCGGTTATTACAGCTAATCCAGATGTTATCTTGACAAATGAAACTTACTTAGATAATGCGACTCAATTAATTAAAGAACGTGCGGGATTTGAAACAATCACAGCGGTTGAAAATGATGCCATTTATTTAATCGATAAAAATGCCTCATCACGTGGTAGCCAAAACGTGATTAAAGCTTTAAAAGAAATTGCACAGGCTGTTTATCCTGAATACTATGCAAACTAATAAACGCAAACTTTTAATACTACTAGCGATTCCGTTAGTAGTATTAATTATATGTATCGGAACCATCATCGGAAGTTCGAACATTGACTTTCTTGATATCTTATCGATTATAGGGCATAAACTATTTAATCTCCCGCTACTCGAAAATATCCAAAATAAAGATGTCTCAATCATTTGGGTCATTCGATTACCACGCGTCTTACTCGCTTTTTTAGTCGGAGCCTCTCTCGCTGTTAGTGGAGCTGTCATTCAATCCATTCTAAAAAATCCACTTGCCTCACCTTACACACTCGGCGTCTCATCTGGAGCATCGCTTGGTGTTGGACTTTACATTATCCTAGGGTTTTCAATTCCATTGGTTGGGAATATGGCCTTACCTGTTATCGGGTTTATTTGTGGGTTAGCCACTGTTTTTTCAGTTATTTTATTCGCGAACAAAGTAGATCGTGGGCTCTCAAATAATACAATGATACTTGCTGGAATGGTATTTTCATTATTTACAAATGCCATGCTCACAACCATAACTGCTTTAAATAGTGAGAATATTACTCAAATAACGATGTGGCAAATGGGCTCATTTGCGATGCGGGGATGGCCCTATGTGAGAGCTATTATCCCATTTTTTATCGTCGGTCTTTTTATCGTTTTAAAATATTGTAAAGAAATGGACGTTTTAAGTTTCGGAGAAGATCAAGCAAAAAGCGTCGGAGTTGAAACCAAAAAAGTTAAAACAAACCTCATTGTAGCAGTTGCAATTTTAACTGGAAGTGCGATTGCTTTAAGTGGGACGATTGGTTTTATCGATTTAATCACACCGCATGTCGTAAGGAAACTGGTCGGTTCAAATCATAAATGGGTCATTCCAATGTGTATCGTTTTTGGTGGATCTTTCATGGTGTTAACAGATTTAGTTGCTAGAACGATTATCTCCCCATCCGAACTTCCTGTTGGAGCTATTACCGCTTTAATTGGAGCCCCATTCTTTGCTTATCTATATTTCAGTAAGAGAAGTAGGTGAGTCAAATGTTAAAAATTAATCAACTCAATTGTGGATATGATGGAAAAATAGTTGTTAAAGACGTTAACCTACACATAAAAAAAGGTCAAACTCAATGTATTGTGGGGCCTAATGGTTGTGGAAAAACAACGATTTTAAAAGCAATTGCCAACCTTCTAGATTATGAAGGAGAAATTCTATTAGAAGGTCAGAATATTAAACACATCAAACGAAAGCATCTTGCTAAAAAGATTGCCTTCATGACGCAATCATCAGACCTTTATTTTCCTTATACCGTGTATGAAACCGTCTCACTAGGAAGATATGCTCATTCAACCGGACTGTTTTCCACACTATCAAAACGTGATAAAGAGATTGTGCTCGATTGTATTAAACGAGTCGGATTAGAAGCGGAAAAGGATAAACTCATCAATGAATTATCAGGTGGTCAATTGCAGCGCGTTTATTTAGCACGCGCATTTGCTCAAGAACCTGACATCATTTTACTTGATGAACCGACGAATCATTTAGATTTAAAATATCAGATTGAAATTTTGGACCATATTAATCAATGGACAAAGGAGCAGGGAAAAACTGTGATTGCCGTTTTGCATGACTTGAATTTAGTTCAAATGTTTAGTGAAGAGGTCATCATGATTAAGGACGGACAAGTCGTGGCATCTGGTCTTTCAAAAGATGTTTTAGATGAGGAAAGATTACTTGATGTTTACGGAATTAATATCAAAAACTTTATGTTAGAAGCGTTAGAGAAATGGAGATAAGGTTATGAAATTTGTTATGTCATATAGCTGTGGAAAAGACAGTACGCTATCATTATATCGTATGATTAAAGCAGGACATGAACCGTTAGCTTTATTAATTACAGTGGATAAAAAGGTATGTCGTAGTTGGTTTCACGGTGTTCCTAAGCATCTACTTGAAGAAGTATCAAAGTCATTAAATATTCCGCTTTTATTGGTTGAAAGTATTGGGGATAATTATAAAGAAACGTTTGAAGAAGCACTAGGTAAAGCCAAAGAACAGGGCGCCGAGGCTTGTGTTTTTGGAGATATTGATTTAGAAGCCCATCGTACTTGGTGTACGGATCGTTGTGAAGCAGTTGGACTTGAGGCAGTCTTTCCTTTATGGTTAGAAGATCGTGAAGCGTTAACGCATGAATTTATTGATTTAGGGTTTACAACGGTTTTAAAAAATGTGAAGTTAGAATGTTTAGGTGAAGAATTTTTAGGCAAGGTCTTAACGAAAGAATTAGTTGAGAAAATTAAAGCAACGGGGTCTGATGCATGTGGTGAAAATGGTGAGTATCATAGTTTTGTCTATGATGGGCCATTATTCTCTTATCCTGTTTCATTTGAAGTTGGCGAAAATATTTTAACCGAGACACACGGTTATTTAGATATTAAGTAGGTAAACAACATGAAGACAAAACGAATCATGTTACTTGGAACAGCCTCATCAGTTGGAAAAAGTACTCTAGCGGCAGCGTTTTGTCGCTATTTTAAAAAGCAAGGATATAGCGTTGCACCGTATAAAGCTCTGAATATTTCACTTAATTCTTATGTGACAAAAGATGGCGATGAAATTGGACGTGCTCAAGTGGTACAAGCCGAAAGTTGCGAAATCGAACCGGTTGCAAACATGAATCCAATTCTAATGAAACCGAGTGTGGGTTATAAAACACAAGTCATTGTTCGAGGTAAAGTTCACTGTACGATGGATGCCTATCAGTATCATGATTTAAATAAATATTTAAAGGAACAGGCGGCACTAGCCTACAAACAGTTAGCACAAAATCATGACCTAATCGTTTTAGAGGGATCAGGAAGTTGCGCTGAAATTAACTTAAAAGCAACAGATATTGCAAATTTTCATACGGCAAAGATGGCAGATGCGCCCGTTATTTTAGTTGCTGATATTGATAAAGGCGGCGTTTTTGCCTCAATTGTTGGAACGATTATGTTGCTTGAGGAAGACGAGCGAGCACGTGTTAAAGGAATTATCATCAATAAGTTTCGCGGTAAAGTCGAGTACTTTAAGGATGCGATGAAGCAAATTGAAGACCTGATTAACATCCCAGTACTTGGCGTCTTACCTTATTTTGAATTAGACATTGAAGAAGAAGACGGCGCAACGGACAGAGTTCAGACCAAAAGAGGGAGCGGTGTTGATATTGCGGTGATTCGACTTCCACACATGTCGAATTTTACAGATTTTAATGCTCTTAATCGATTGCCAGATGTCAGTGTCCGCTATGTCTTTAACCCAAGAGAATTAGAAGGGGCTCATTTAATTATCATTCCAGGAAGTAAAAATACGATTGATGATTTAATCTATTTAAAACAAAGTGGTTTTGCCAATGGAATTGAGTTTCAACGAACACAAGGAACCTTAGTTTTTGGAATTTGTGGTGGTTATCAAATGCTTGGCCAAATCGTTAAAGACCCAAAAGGTGTCGAAGGAAATCCGCGTGAGGAAGCGGGACTTGGCTTACTTGAAATGATCACTGAATTTAATCCGATAAAAACAACGAAACAAGTGTGTGGATTTGATTTAGATGGAAATCAAATCAATGGATATGAAATCCATAATGGCATGAGTTTCACAACGAATTCTGAAAACATCTGGATTAAAGATGAGAATGATGTCGTCCTTGGGATGAAAAATAAAGAAGGAAATGTCTTTGGAACCTACATTCATGGATTATTCGATGAAGGTGACTTTGCTCTCAAGTTAATCAATCAACTTAAACAAAAATTAAATCTAGAAATAAAAAATCAAATGAATTATAAAGATTATAAAATGTCACAGTACGATCAACTATGCGAGCTTTTAAAAGAGAATGTTGATATGGAATACATTGAAACCCTATTAAATTAAATCTATATTTTGAAGGATAGTTAATATCTATGGATTTGTTTTTTTAGAGTGAATTAACCAATTCAAGTCGAATAATATAAAGTCCAATTTAAAATAGAGCTTAATGAAAATACCTAAATGAAATGATAAATAGAGTTTTAATATTTATCCTCTGTCATTTAGGTGTTTTTTTATTTATGAAGCGATAAGAAATTGTTCAATGAGCTGATATTCAGGATTCATATTTTTTGAAAGTATCTTAACATAATATTTTCAAATAGATACACACTATAATTAGGAACCATCAGCTTAAAAATAGGTGTTTTGATGAGTTCAAAATTAATGTTTTATTTTAATAGAAAGATGGGATTGAAAAATATGTGTACAGGACTTAGCTTAGTTACAAAAGATAATAAGCATTTATTTGGACGAAATTTAGATGTACCCGCTACATATGGACAAGCTGTTCATATTGTTCCAAGAAATTATGATTGGTTCAATATTGTGAGTGATGAAACATATACGTCAAAGTATGCTTGTATTGGGATGGGAATTGTTGTGGATCGTCTTCCCCTTCTTTTTGATGCAGTTAATGAAAAAGGATTAGCAGGTGCCGGGTTAAATTTTACGCATTTTGCTAAGTTTAACGAAAAAGCTGTTGATGGAAAAACGAATATTTCAGGTTCAACTTTCTTATACTGGGCATTAAGTAATTTCTCAAATTTAGATGAATTAAAAGAAGCCTTAAAACAGTTAATTATTACGAATATTCCAGTTAAAGAAGGGCTTCCTGTTGCAGGACTTCACTGGATGTTTACAGATTTAAGTGGAAAAAGTATTGTCATTGAGTACATGGAAGATGGAATGCACGTATACGACAATCCAGTAGGAGCCTTAACAAATGATCCAACTTTCCCTTGGCATTTAACAAATCTATGCCAATATGTAACATTAGATACAAAAACTCCAGCACCAAAACAATTTGGAGAATATGTTGCTAAACCATTTGGTCATGGGCTTAATATGTGTGGAATCCCAGGAGATGCTTCTCCAGCTGCACGATTTGTTCGAACAGTCTATTTCCGTGATACAGTTGTCGAAGCAGATGATGAAGTCAGTGGTGTTTCAGCATTCTTCCAAGTGCTAACAGGTGTTACCGTCATAAAAGGAAGCGAAATTGATCCAAATGGAGATATGAATTACACCGTCTATAAATCTTGTATGTGCCAAGAATCAGGAACATACTACTACACAGATTATAAAAACCGTCGTATTAGTGCCGTTTGCTTATCAAAAGCCGACCTAGATGGAAAAGAAATCATCAGCTTTGAATATCAAGGTAAACAAGATATTTTATTCCAAAACTAAATCAGATAAATAAAAAAAATCATCTCATATTCTAGTTCATATGAGATGATTTTTTTTATTCATAAGGATTATAGGCGAAAAAATTAAAAAGATAATAGAGTTAATCTTCTGAGCTTTACTTTAATCTCCAAAAGATTTTTTATTTAATGTGCTATAATATCTCAATATTAGATGCTTAGCAGTGGGAGGGAAAAATAGAGTGAAGAAAGTGAATTATCACACGCATACGAAAAGGTGCAAGCATGCGGGGGGAAGTGACGAGGAATATATAGAAAGTGCCATTAAATCTGGTTTTCAAGAATTAGGATTCGCAGATCACACACCATGGCCATTTGATTCAAGCTACACATCAAGTATGCGAATGGATATAGAACAACTTGATGATTATGTGAATCATCTGCAAATCTTAAAACAAAAATATGTCAATCAAATTAGTATCAAAATTGGGTTAGAGTGCGAATATTTTGAGGAATATATTCCATGGCTTAGGCATATAATTGAGGAATATAAAGTCGATTATGTGATTTTTGGTAATCATTTTTCATCGAACGAACAGAAGAATGTCGGATATGGAAAAATGAAAACTGATGAAACAGCATTAGAGCTGTATTTAGACACCGCGATTAAAGCTATTGAATCGAAACTCTTTGCTTACTTTGCACATCCTGATATCTTCATCAGAGGCTATGGAAAATTTGATGACGTTTGCGAACGGATTTCACGTCAGATTTGTGAGAAAGCGAAAGAATATGACTTAATTTTAGAATTTAATATTTCAAATTACATCTGTGAACCTGATTCAAAACATTATTTATATCCATGTCTTGATTTCTGGAAAATTGTAAGTGAGCTTGGATGTCGATGTATTATAGGGTACGATGCGCATCAACCACAGGTGTTAGAGCAACAGAATGGTTACTTGAAAGTGATAGCCGAACTTGAAAAAATAGGCATTGAAATCGTAGATGTTATCCCATTTTTGAATCATCTATGACTCTGAAAAGAAGTTATTTCCACAAAACAGTAAGCGCTTCAAAAATAAGGGTATAAGATGTATAATAAAAATATAGAGTTTCGACGTATTTCAACAACTGGGGAGGGGATTATATGAATACTCAGATGATGATTGAGATTGTTATTCGCACTATTTTATCAATGATCATTGGTGGTTTGATTGGGTGGGAGCGTGAAAGTACGCATCGGCCAGCTGGACTGCGCACCCATATGTTAGTTGCTGTTGGAGCCTGTGTGATTATGCAACTTGGAATATTTACGGCAACACAGTATGGAAACTTAGATCCAACTCGCCTTGGCGCACAAGTTATTTCTGGGATTGGATTTCTAGGTGCCGGTACGATTATGAAAGAGGGAGCTTCAGTCAAAGGATTAACAACGGCTGCTAGTCTTTGGGCGGTAGCATGTTTAGGTCTTGCTGTTGGATGTGGAGCCTACTTTATTGCAATTGTTGGATTTGTTGCGATTATCTTGACGTTAACGGTATTCGAACGGGCTTCAAACTACGTTCCGGATGGAAAATATACGCGATTAACCATTAGTATTCGTTGTGAAGATATCTCGCAAACATTAGCACATCTTAATGAAATTGCCGAAAAGCATCAAGCTCAAATTCTAGAGCTACAATTAAAAGTAATCGAAGAACATAACAATAAAATTACGTTTAAACTAGCGACCAATAAATCACGTCGTCGATTAGATTCAACAGAGTTAATGGGGAATATTTCACAGTACTCAGGAATCAACACCGTTAAAATGACGGAGTGTTAAAAACGTGATATAATGAAACACTGAAAAGCTATGGAATTTATTCCGTAGCTTTTTATATGAGGTAAAAAGGAGTATGAGAGCATGAATATGGATCATATTTTAAATGCAAATTTATTTAAAGTTTGGTCAAAATTTGTTATGGCATCAGTCATTGGTGTCGTATTAAACACGATTTATACGATTATTGATGGAATGTTTGTTGGTCAAGGGGTTGGAGAAATAGGACTTGCGGCAGTCAACATTGTTTGGCCTGCCATTACATTAATTATCGGAACAGGATTAATGCTTGGAATTGGGGCTAGTAGTTTAATCGCTATTTCACTCGGTAAAAAAGATATCGAAGAAGCTGAAAAGTATCTGGGAACAACGATGGTGGCTTCAATAGCAATCGGTGCTTTGATTACAATCGTTGGTTTATTATTTAGAAATCCGATCTTAAGAATGCTTGGGGCGGATGAAATGGTGATGCCATATGCACAAGATTATTTCTCCATTTTTTACTGTATTACCATTCCTTATATTTTTTCTACAGCGCTTAACCCTATTGTACGAACAGATGGAAACCCAAAACTTGCGATGATGATGGTTGGGATTGGAGCAATTGCAAATATTATTTTAGACTATTTACTCGTAATAGTTTTTGATTTTGGAATTAAAGGGGCAGCAATTGCTACAAGTGCGAGTATTGTTCTAAGTACTTTGATTTCACTTTATTATTTTTTAAAAGGCAACTCAACCATTAAGATTAGGAAGCTCTATTTAAAACTTGATGGAAAAATTTTAAAAGAAATTGTGAAAATTGGATTTGTTAGTTTCATGATTCAGCTCTCGTATGGAACCATTATTTTTGTTCAAAACAATGTCATGTATGCTTATGGAAGTAACATCGATGTAGCTATTTACACTGTTGCATCGTATGTGAATTGTTTCTTCGTAAATGTTTGTACAGGAATTTCACAAGGTCTTCAACCCTTAATTGGATATCATTTTGGAGCGAATAAATGGACTCGTATGAAGCAATTTTTATATTTAAGTATTGTGATAAGCGTGGTAGCAGGTATTCTTGTTTTCATTGGAATTTATAGTTACGGTCGAGAACTCGTATCCATTTTTGGAATTTCATCTGAAAATTTAGAGTATGGCTATCAAAGTATTTTAATGTATTGTTTGGGTAGCCCCATTATTGGAATTATTTTTACGATGAGTGGTTATTATCAAGCTATCGGTAAAAATATTCAGGCCAATATTTTGTCGGTTAGTCGAGGGCTTATTTTTCAATTTATTTTAACACTAGCATTACCACCACTTATTGGCGTATCAGGTGTCTTTTTATCCTTACCGATAGCCGAAATTTTAACACTGATGATTTTAGTGTTCATGAATGGTAAAAGGGTCATGAGGTTAAAATTTTCCTATTAGCATTATTTCGTCAAATTTAAAAATAGCGATAAGTTTTTCATACTGTGAAACTTTTTAACAGATTTCATTAGTAAATTATGTTAGAGATAAAAGGAATCATCTTGAAAAATCGAACTAGACCGTCTCTTGTTAGAGATGGTCTTTTTTCATAGATCAATAAAGGAGAAGAATCCATATGATATATTAAGCTTACTATTTTGGAGGGGGAAACATGGCAATAAAAATGAGCAAAGTTGCAATTATAGGAACAGGATTAGTCGGATCAAGTTGTGGATATGCTTTAATTAATCAAGGAGTATGTGACGAGATACTATTAATTGATATCAATCAAGAAAGAGCAACAGGTGAAATGATAGATTTACTTAATAGTGTTTCATTTATGTCATCTCGTACAAAAGTAAAAGTTGCAAGTTATAAAGAACTTCATGATGTAGATATCATTGTTTTCACTGCAGGAGCCGCACCAAAAGGGAATCAAACACGACTAGATACACTAGGAGTCAGTGCCGCTATCTGTGATTCAGTCATTAAAGAAGTCATGGCATCAGGATTTAACGGTTTCTTTGTGGTTGCATCAAATCCCGTAGATATTATTAGTTATCATATTATGAAACTATCAGGTCTTCCTAAGAATCAAGTAATTGGAACTGGAACCTCCATTGATACCATCCGTTTAAAAACGATTCTATCTTCTTACTTAAATGACATCGATCCACGTGATATACACGCCTATGTTTTAGGAGAACATGGAGATTCACAAATGGTACCATGGTCAAATGCAAAAGTAGCGGGAATTCCTTTAACAGAATATATAAAAGAACCACTGGATTTAAATGCGATTGCTTATCAAACGATGCAAGTCGGATGGGAAATTTACAAACGAAAAGGGACCACCTACTACGGTATTGCGGCTGCCGTTGTGAGAATCATTAAAGCTATTTTTAATGATGAACAAATAATCATTCCAACGTCGGCGCTGCTAGAAGGAGAATATGATGAATTTAATATATACATAGGAGTACCAACGATCATCGGAAAAAATGGAGTCGAGTCAGTCCTTGAACTCCCACTTACACCAAACGAATTAAACGCCTTTAAACACTCCAATAATGTGTTAAGAGAATCTATGAAAACGATAGGGTATTAGAACATTAGAATAAGTAATGAAAGCATTAGCTTCAATTAAAAGACGTGCATGGACACGTCTTTTTTGTATGTCATTGATCTCTTGTTGTATTTGAGTTAGAATTAAGAAAATGAAATTAGTAATTAGGGTGATAGAAGGAGTACTAGGATGAAACAAAGTGAGCCAGTTTTTATTCGCAATACAGGTAGTATAAATGTCTTAGATGATTTATTAAAATCTTTAGATCGTTGTAGCGGGTTTTATTTTACAGTTGCATTCATGACATATGGTGGGATTCAACTTTTATTACAAAAGTTTAAAGAATTAGAAGAACGAGGGGTAGAAGGGAAAATTTTAACGTCAACTTATCAAAACTTTTCGGAACCGAAAGCCATTGAAAAGCTTCAAGAGTTTCAGAATATTGAGGTCCGATTATTCGATAAGCAATTAGATGGGGGATTGCATGCGAAGGGGTATCTATTTATTCAAGGAGAGGTGGTTGAGGTTTATATCGGATCTTCAAATTTAACGACGAGTGCTTTAAAAGACAATATTGAATGGAATGTCAAATTAACTAAATCCATTCAAGAACCGTTTGTGAAAGAGGTTTTAAAAGATTACGAACAATTGTGGAATTTAGCTGGTCCATTAACGGATGAGGCGTTACAAGCCTATAAAGAAAGTTGTAAACGTTATAAATTATTTGAAAAAGAGAATTCAAGGTCATTAGATGATGTGATGAAAGATGTCGAAGAATTTATTCCTAATCAAATGCAACAGGCTGCTATGAAGAAATTAGCGTCTTTGCGAAATCGTGGTGAAAAGAAAGCCTTGGTGATTGCGGCAACAGGAACTGGGAAAACCTATATGTCGGCATTTGATGCTAAACAATTTGAACCTAAACGATTATTATTTATTGTTCATCGGGAAGAAATCTTACAGAGCGCAAAAGAGACATTTGAAAAAGTCATCCCAGGGATTAAGGCAGGATTGTATACAGGCAATCAAAAAGATAAAGATGCAGATTACTTATTTTCAACAATTCAAACAATGTCCCGCTACTATAAGGATTATAAAAAGGATGATTTTGATTATATGATCATTGATGAAGCTCATCATGTGGGTGGTGATACATATCAAAGATTACTCGATTATTTTGAACCTAAATTTTTACTTGGAATGACGGCAACCCCTGAACGTTGTGATGAGTTTAATATTTTTGAATGTTTTGATGGTCATGTTGCACTTGAGGTTCGATTGAGAGAGGCGTTAGAAGAAAATCTCATCATTCCATTTCACTATTTTGGGATTCGTGATATTGAGGGAATTGATTTAAGTGATGTCAAGTTAGATCAAATTCAAGAAATTACTAAGCGATTAAAGGTAAATGAACGTGTCGATTTTATTATTGAACAGATGAATTTATTTGGTCAGGATGGAGAATTTAGAAAGGCACTTGGGTTTTGTGTGAGTGTTGAACATGCCGAGTATATGACTGAGAAATTTAATGAAGCGGGAATTGTGAGTGCTTGTTTAACTGGGAAAAATACACCTGAAGAACGTCAGTCTGTTATTAAGCAACTAGAAAGTGATGAAGATCCATTGGAGATGATATTCACTGTGGATATCTTTAATGAAGGAGTTGATATTCCTGCAATTAACTTAGTTTTAATGTTACGTCCAACGCAATCTCCAATTATTTTTATTCAACAGTTAGGACGAGGATTAAGAAAACAAGAAAATAAAGAATTCTTAACTGTGCTTGATTTCATCGGAAATCATAGTAAGTCTTTCTTAACTGCTATTGCTTTAAATGGTGACCGATTCTATGATAAAGACAGTTTAAAAGTAGCTGTTTCAACCGGATTTAGTGATATTCCTGGGGAAAGTTTTATTATCTTAGATACGATTTCAAAAGAACAAATTTTAAGACAGCTTGATACAGAAAACTTCAATTCAATGACTTACCTCAAAGAAATGTATCAAGAATTTAAACGAATGAATCGTGGACAAACCCCGTATATGTTAGTTGATTACTTGAAATATGAAGGAGCACCAGATCCAATTACCTTTATAAAAAAAGAAAAAACGTATCTAAACTTTATTGCGAAGGTGGACAAGGATCCATTCATAGGTTCACTAATCCAGTCCGAAGAATTTATAAAAGTTTTAAAAGAATGGTCAGGGCAGCTTCCATTAAAACGACCATTTGAATTCATTATATTAAAATATTTTTTAACTCATCTTCAAGAAACACATATTGACTTAGAAGTAGCCGAACATGAAATTTTAAAATATGTTGAATCAGTGAATGAAGCCAATGTGAAACATGCTCTAGAGTGTTTGAGTCAAACATACTATGATTCAACTGAAGTGAATCAATATTTGAAATTAGGAGAATACATTGGAGATACTTTTATCATTACTCCTATTTTTAACCAGTTACGGCAAGCTCCACACTTTAAGCCATATTTAGCAGATGTCTTAAATTATGGGTTAATTCGTTATGAAGAAGAGTTTAGCGATACAGATTACGGTATTCCGTACTTTAAGTTGTATGAGTCCTATACGATGAAAGAAGTAGCTAAGTTGGCAACATATGATAAAAAGCATAGTGCTTTTAGAGGACAAGGATTATTAACCTTTGAAAATGAATTTTTCTTATTTGTTGATTTGCATAAGGAAGAAGATATTAAAGAAAGTATTAACTATCAAGATAAATTTATTTCACGTGAAATCTTCCAATGGCAAACTCCAAATGCCACATCTCAAGATTCAGAACGTGGTCAGAAAATTACGAAAAATAAGGATTATGGTGTGAATCTTCATTTATTCATTCGTAAATTTAAATCAATTGATGGAGTTGTACAGCCATACATTTATATTGGAAAAGGAAATACAATTTCAGCTGAAGGTAATAAGCCGATTACGATTCATATGGAATTAGAACATAAAGTACCTCAGTTTTTATATTTAGAATTTAATCATAAAGCATAAAACAAAAGAGTCTAATCACAATCGTGTTTAGACTCTTTTACTTATTTACTCAGAAGCTCAACTGCTGGGATATCAGCAGGAGCCCAGTGGAGAGATTTTAAATCCTGCTTTGGAATCCATTTTAACTCTGCATGCTCACTCGCAGTTGGAATTCCATTAACCAATTTACACATAACAGTTATGAGATTTACAAAAATATGTTCATATTCATGTGTATAATCATTAAAGATATCGAAAGCTTCAATCTCACAATTTAATTCTTCTTTAATTTCTCGAATAACTGCTTCTTGAATGCTTTCTCCTACTTCAATTTTTCCACCTGGAAACTCCCAATAGTTTGGAAGACTCATCTCAGGAGAACGAAGCGCGCACAATACTTCATCTGCTTCACTTAAAATAATTGCGCCTACTACACGTACTGTCTTTTTCATCTTAAATCACCTTTAGTTTTTTAGTAATTATAACATAATTTATTGCTATGAGAATGTTAAATTGATAACAGAAGAACAAGAATAGCCTCTAAAATTCAAACATATAAATAAAGTGTATGGATTTATAGGGAGGGATTATAGTGGGGTAAATATATTATGTAATAAAGGTATCGAATTGACAAAAGGAGAAAGTATTGTTTTAGAGACTTTAAGAAAAATATATAAGGACGTTACTTATAATGTATTCATATATGTTCAAGCCATGATTGGAAATAAACGACCAGATTTTATTATTATGGATGAAAAAAGAGGTGTGTCAATCATCGAAGTGAAAGACTGGTCAGAAGATTATATAGTTGATGTGAATAAAGTTAAAGTCAAACTTGTTGATCGAGAATGTGAAAATCCTATTAAACAAATTAAAGGGTATAAAAATCTTCTTAGTAGTGCTTTATTTACAAGAGATGTAGATCCTATAGATGAAGAAGATATAAGTCTTAGAATTATATACACTAACTTGAATCAAACCTCCCAATATAATGAAAACTTAACCTTATTATTTACTTCTCAGGTAGGCTATATATTTAAGAATAACTTAGCCAACTTAAGAGTCTCTCAATTGTTTGACAAAGAGGCATTAGAAACTCCTCTCTTGCTAACAGATTTAAATTCAATAAGGGTTTCATTATATCCAGAAATCGAAATAATTACCTTGGATCAATCCATTATTAGTCGAGAGATAAAGGCATTAGATTTTGACCAAGAAGAGTTTGCTAAAAGAATTCCCCTCGGGCATTATATGGTAACAGGAATTCCCGGAAGTGGAAAAACTGTAATTCTATTATCAAGAGCAGTTTATTTGATTAAGGAGAACCCAGATTGGCGTATTTTGATTTTAACGTATAATAAATCTCTTAGTCATAAACTAAATAGTCAGTTGGAGAGAATAGCCGAAAATTTAAAACAAGATGCGATAAATGATATAAATCTTGAAAATATAGAAATAAGAAATTTTCACTCAGAAGTTAGCCGATTATTAGGGAGAATGAGAAAACCTGAAAATATGGATAATGATGTTTGGTTTAATGATGAATCGGTAAAGTTAGCGAGTGAAAAAGCGTATCCGATTTATGATGCAATTTTGATTGATGAATATCAAGATTTTTATATGAATTGGATTTCTCTTTGTTTAAAATTATGTAAAGAATATACGAATGATACATCTGATAAGATATTTAAAAATATATTTTTAGCGGGTGATCGTTTACAGAGTATTTATAATCGCAATGAAATTAGTTGGAAAAGCATCGGTATTAATATGCAAGGCCGCTCTAAATTTTTAAAGACATCTTATCGAAGTGCCAAACAACATTTGAATCTAGCACTTAACTTTTTGCGAAATGATAAAATTTTAAAAAAAGATGTTGATAAATTTTATGTAGATGAATTAAATAATCAGGAGTTAGACGCTGTTAATAATGGAAGTGTTGAATTTTTAACAGGTAATTTTGCAATGATTGGAGATAAAATAATTGAATTAAAAAAACAAGGATATAAAAACGAAGATTTTTTAATTCTTTGTCCAAGTAAAAACTGTTGTGACAGTGTAAAACAAAAAAGTTCGAGTTCAATCAAGTATGAAATGGAATACATAAAAGATTTAACAGATGAGACAAAGAATATTATTTTAACAACCTATCATTCATCAAAAGGCTTAGAGGCTAAAGTCGTTTTTTTAACAGAAATTGATAAAATATATGTAAGTAATGATGCAAGTGATCAGATTAAAAGAAAGATTTTATACGTAGGGATGACAAGAGCTTCTGAAAAATTATATATACATAGTACATCATCTGAAAATGGAAAGTACCTAACTGAATTGAAAAAACTATTATAGAATAAATCAGCCCTGCAGTAGAATTATAAGGTTAATTAGATAATTTAGTATAACACATTATAAAACTAAACTGTTTGGAATTAATATTAAATTAAAAGTTGATATAAATAAAATGAATACATATAAAAAGTGCACTTCAGGAAAGTGCACTTTTTATATGTATTCATTGGCTAATATTTATTTTATATAAAATTATAAAACAAAAATTAGTACAAATGTACTAATTTTTGTTGACTTGTTAAATTTTGAGTGTTAATCTATTATGGCAAAGATGATTTGTGAAAAATATATTTTTGATTCAAATATTGGAATTCATTTCAATATTTAGGAGAGTTTTTGGAGGAGAAGAAGTATGAAAAAGTTAGCTAGTTTATTAGCTGTATTCGGGTTAACGTTATCATTAGGTGCGTGTTCTAATGAAACAGCTCAACCTGAAGAAACATCTACACCTGAAGTATCTGAAACAACTGAGACTCCTGAAGTTGAAGCAGAAACAGCAGCTTCTGAAGGAAATAAAGAAATCGTTGATGGATATACATCAGCATCAACAACAAAAACAACATTAACTGGAGATGCTTTAACAGAAGCAACGACTGGCTTAGTGGCTGTATCATCAGACTTAGCATCATTAGCAACGACCCAAGAGGAGGGGTATATAGCTCCTGAATCAGCAGCTCATGTTCAAATTTTATCAGTTAATCCTACGGGAACAGTTGGATTCTCAACAATCGCAGCTTGGCAATATCAACAACATGAAGATGGAGTTGATCAAGTTGTGGTCCAATTAACTGATGGACAAAATGCTCGTAACTTAGCTGAAATTGGAAAACGTGGATCAATTATCGTTCACAATGGTTTATATTACATCTTACATTTAGAAACAGTAGCAGTTGAAGTATTAGAATACACAGAAGAAAACTTCAATAATGGATTATTCAACTATGCTTACACTGGAGCTGCTCACCAAGCATCTCAATACAACATTACATTCAATGTATTAGCAGTGGAAAGCACACCGGTTGCATTATTAGATTAATTTAAAAGTATGTCATGATTTACCCCCTTAAAAAATGATATAGATAGCTAGTGGCTTCAGTCACTAGTTTTTTAATGCCTATGATTACTTAGACTGCTTGATAAACTTTAATGTTTTAAAAGTCATGTAATTTTGTGCAATAAATTATCTAAAATAGCTCATTGTATTTCACGTCATTTCCATTGAAAACAAAATCAAATTTTGTTAACATTAGCATTAACAAAAGGAGAGATGGGATATGGATAAAAAGCGTCAGATACTTATCACAGCAAGAGCATTATTTAACGAGAAAGGATATCATCAAGTTAAAATGCGTGACATCTCAAATGAACTAGGAATTAGCGTTGGAAATCTAACGTATCACTATAAAAAGAAGCAAGATATTATTCAGGCCATCCACCAGGAAGTTTATGAAACATTAAATGAGGAACATGCAGTCGAAACATTATCCGATTTAATGAACTTACTTCGTCATATGATTCGTACTCTGTTTAATGAGAAATATTACTTTAATGATCGAACAATTGGAGATGAACTTCCTGAATTTATTGAAGAACAGGGACGTCGTTCTATTGATGTAAAACAAAACGTGATAGATGGAATGAAAAAACTTCGAGAAAATGGTCTACTTAACGTGGATGATGAAAGTATAGAAGTTGTCATTCAATTCATTTTATTAAGTCACATTGGGTGGATTTTAGATATTAAAGAATTAACAGAAGAAATAGAAGATGCCTATATCAATCAGCATCTCATCTTATTAAAACCTTACTTAACAGAAGCAGGGTTAAAAGAATATGAACAATTAAAAAAGCGATGAGAGAAGAAACTCATCGCTTTTTAGCTTTAAAATTAGATGTAACATTAGATTTTGATTTAAATTTAGATGTGCCCTTAGATTTAGCCTTATTTTTAGACTGAGCTTTTAATTGAGCCAACTCTTTCTCTCTTTGCTTTTTTCGTTTAGTAGCTTCAGGATTTTTATCAATCATCGTAAATAAATTAGTACCCGAATCACAATCAGGACATTTATCAGGGGCTTTGATTCCTTTGTGGATATACCCACAGACTTCACATACAAATTCTTTCATTATATAACCTCCAAGTTTAAATTGTAACTCTTAGTATATGCATAAGTCCATAGAAGTTTTTCATCGTCAAAAAAATTATACTTTAGTGGTGTTAGAATTCTTTTCAATGATTTTTCTATTTAAAGTCCATTTTCTTCTAAAGAGGTCACCTACCTATACTAAAAGATTTTTAATTCATAAGATGTATTGTCGGCAAGATAATTGAAGTTATCGCGTCGGCATCTTAGTACAAAAAAGGAGTGTCTTTATGAATTATTATCAAGCAAATGCACACAGAGGAAACGGATATTATAGAAGTGGGCGACGCACTAGTACTACATCAGGATCAAGCCGTTCACAAAGCTCAAGATCAAGCCGTTCACAAAGCTCAAGATCAAGCCGTTCACAAAGCTCACAATCAAGCCATTCACAAAGTTCAAGATTTAGTCGTTCTCAAAGTTCACAATCAAGCCGCTCTCAAAGCTCAATGAGCAGTCGTTCTCAAAGTTTTCAATCAGGCCACTCTCTAAGTTCAATGAGCAGTGGTTCACAAAGTTGGTCTAGATTTAGTCGCTCACAAAGCTCACAATCAAACCGTTCTCAAAATTCAAGAAGCCGTTCAAATAGCTCACGTAGTCAGTCACAAAGTTGGTCTAGATTTTAATTGTTAAATCTGACGCCGTGAGATTATGGATAAACATTTTAAAAAAAATCAGTCTATTAACGGATATAAAGTGACAAAAAGACTAGGTGAAGGTCGATATGGGATTGCTTATTTGGCAACAAATGAGCAATCTCAAAAAGTTGTAATTAAACAATTAAAAAAAGATATGCTTAAGGAAACGAGAAAAAAACTGTTTTATGAAGAAAAGATATTAAAAAGTTTAGATCATCCAGCTATTCCGAAATTTATTGGAAAATTTAAAGAGGGGTCAACTGAAGGATATATTCTTGAATATATTGAAGGAAAAACATTTGATCAACTCATAAGACGAAATGAAGAAGTTTTTACCAAAGATGAAATCTATCATATTGCGGATCAATTACTTGATATTTTGCAACCACTTCATGAACAAAATATTGTGCATCGCGATATTAGGTTACCTAATGTTATTGTCAAAGACAATAAAGAGTTAGCGCTTATTGATTTTGGGCTTGCAAGATATGTAGATAATCAGCGCTATGTTAAAGCCGTTGATTACTGGTATCTAGCTGATTTCCTTCTTCATCTTTACTACACGACATATAATGGACTTGAAACATTGGAAAGACCATGGTATGACGAGCTTGATTTATATGATGAAGAAGAAAAGTTTCTTAAAAAACTATTAGGTATTTCAAAAGATAAGGCAAAGTATCATAGTATCGATGAGATTAGACAGGATTTAAATAAAGTAAAACAGATTCATCAACGAAAAAAAAAGGAAGAGGAGGGGATTAATGTGATTAGTGAGGTTGAGATACAAAAAATTCATCTTAAAAGTTTTAGAGCGAATATTTATAATCTAGAGCCATTTAGGGTAATTGGTTTAATTGATGTTGATGTGAAATACAGTTATGGAATAGAGCGAGTAACGTTGGCTTTTTATCGCTCATCAGGAACGAATAATGGTAAGATTAAAGGACTTTGGTATCCGATTGTCGGAATTAAACTTGAAACTGGACCGTTTACTGAGTTTACAGATTATTTAAACCATGCTTTGACGATGTCGACAAGACGAGGATATGGTAAAAAAGGCTGGTTAGCAAAATCAGTGTTTTTTACAGATAGCTATGTTCCCAAATCACGATTCCGTGGATTTTCTAACGGACCACATTATGAACCTCTTTTTGAAATCGGAAAAACATTAATGAATCTTTATGATGAGGATAGTTATTATGAAATGCACGAACTAGATGCAAAAACATTAGACGATCTTGTAATAGAAGACAGAATACTACCTGGTAATAAACATACTCAAAGAGAAAACTATAATCGATTAATGGCCGATATCATTAATGGGGTTAAATAGCGTAACCTTAAGTCAATCTAGCTGTAAGTTGTTTGAATACTTGTTCAAATGACTTACAGTTTTTTGTTTTTTATCCTAATTTCGTATAAAATATCCAAGTATGGTACAAAATTTAATTAAATTTAAAAATTTTACATGAAATTTTTTAAATATCATGGTAGAATATTTAAGTTGAAAATATTCATCACACATATGGAGTAAGTGGTCAAGTGCTATGTAGATAGTGGTCATTTACAATGAAGTATGTGGTAGTAAAACAAAATTATAATTAGGAGGAAATAATTATGGCAATTATTTCAATGAAACAATTATTAGAAGCTGGGGTACACTTCGGACACCAAACTCGTCGTTGGAACCCAAAAATGAAACAATACATCTTCACAAGCCGTAACGGAATCTACATCATCGACTTACAAAAATCATCTAAAAAAATCGATGAAGCTTATGCAGCAATGCAAGAAGTAACTAAAGATGGTGGAAAAGTAGTATTCGTTGGGACTAAAAAACAAGCTCAAGAAGCTATCAAAGAAGAAGCTATCCGTGGTGGACAATACTGGGTTAACCAACGTTGGTTAGGTGGAACTTTAACTAACTTCAAAACTATCCAATCTCGTATTGCACGTTTAGAGCAATTAGAAGCTATGGAACAAGACGGTACTTTCGAAGTATTACCTAAAAAAGAGGTAATCAACTTACGTAAAGAAATGGAACGTTTAAATAAATTCTTAGGCGGAATCCGCGAAATGAAAGAATTACCAGCTGCAATGTTCGTAGTTGACCCACGTAGCGAGCGCATCGCAATCGCTGAAGCACGTAAATTAAACATCCCTGTATTCGGTATCGTAGATACTAACTGTGATCCAGATGATGTTGATTACGTAATTCCTGCAAACGATGATGCAATCCGCGCTGTACGTTTAATCGTTGGTAAAATGGTTGACGGAATCATCGAAGCTAACCAAGGTGCTGCTGAAGAAGTAGTAACTGAAGAAGTAGCTGTTGAAGCTGCTGCTGAGTAATTTTTACTCTTAAAAACACTTATCTCGTAAGAGATAGGTGTTTTTTTTTAGTATTGACATAAATTGTAAGCGGTGTTATAGTGATTTTAATCTACTAAGATGGAAACAAAAAGGGGGAATAATAATGAATTTTATAAAAGGAATGGATGTTTCAATGCTTCAAGAACTTGAATCAGAGGGAGCAAAATACTATTTAGACGGACAAGAAATGGATATCTTTGACTTATTTAAGCAAAAAGGAATTAACTCTATTCGATTGAGACTTTGGAATTATCCTTATGATGAAACAGGGGCACCTTATGGTGGGGGAACGAATGACTTAGAAACAACAATCAATCTAGCTAAACGTTTAACTGAAAGTGGATTAGATTTTATTTTAGATTTTCACTATAGTGATTTTTGGGCAGATCCTAAAAAACAAGTGAAACCTAAAGCGTGGACTGATTTGACTGGCCGAGATTTAGAAAACGCCGTGCATGATTATACGTTAGAGACACTTAAAACATTAAAACAAAATGGTATTCAACCGACATGTGTGCAAGTTGGAAATGAAATTACGTACGGATTTTTATGGGGAGACGGGCATATTTCTAATTTAGAAGGAATGACATCCCTACTTCAAGCAGGAATTTCGGCCGTTAGAGAATTCGATTCAACAATCAAAATTATGCTTCATTTAGATTATGGAACGGATAATAGACTATATCGAGAATGGTTTAGCAGTGTTAAAAAGTATGAACTCGACTTCGATTTAATTGGCATGTCGTATTATCCTTATTGGAATGGCAGTCTTGAAGTATTGTTAGCTAATATGAACGATATTAGCCAAAGATTTGATAAAGATATTGTCATTGCAGAAACAGCTTTTTGTTATACAACGGACTCACTTGGATGTAATGGGATGATTGTTGATGAAGAGCTTGCCAAAAATGTTCCTTATGAACCAACCAAAGAAGGACAAAAGGAATACTTAGAAGCCTTACTTAATATCATTAAAAGTGTCAGAGATAATCGTGGGGTTGGTCTTATTTACTGGGAACCATCATGGTTGCCAATTCCTCATGTTGCCTGGGCTAAAGAGGCGGGGGCTAAATATGCTAATGATGAAGGTGAGCTAGGAAACTCGTGGGCAAATCAAGCTTTATTTGATGAAAGCGGGAATGCTAATCCAGCATTAGATATTTTCTTAAATGATTAAAAAAGAATGCACTTGTCAGGATCTAGAAAATTTATAGATTTGGATAAGTGCTTTTTATATGATAAAATATAAAAATTTAAAATTAAGTTCAAGAATTTTCATTGTTTGACTTTAAATACCATAATGTTATAATCAATGTTGGCAAGTGCGGAAAATGTTATTATTTGTCGAGATACTGTATAAATATATTTACTTGAAGATACGTTTTTCTTTATTAAGAAGGATATATCTATTAAATATTGTATTAATTAAGTAAAGGGATGATAGATAATAGGTTTAATTTGGCACTGTCCAATTTTTTATAAAATGGTAGTTAGAGGTGGTTAGCATGTTGTGGTTAATTGATATTTTAAAATCTCGTCCTGAACTAGCTTTGTTCTTAACATTAGCTATTGGGTATGCAGTTGGAAAAATTCAAATTGGCACATTTAAAGTTGGAGCAGTTACGGGAGTTCTAATAACAGGTGTTGTGGTAGGTCAGTTGAATATTGTGATTGATCCAACGATTAAATCGGTATTCTTTCTTTTCTTTTTATTTACGCTTGGTTATAATGCAGGACCACAATTTTTTAAAGGGCTTAAGAAAGAAGGACTATCACAAGTTATTTTTACGTTTCTTGTTTGTGTGATTGGATTGATTTCTACGATTGTTGTCGCAAAATTATTTTCATATCATGCAGGACAAGCTTCAGGGCTCGCGGCAGGGGCATTAACTCAGTCGGCTATTATTGGCGTATCACAAGATGCTATTTTAAATTTACCTGTTGAAGATACAATCAAAACTCAAATGATAAACTTTGTTCCAGTTGGTTACGCTGTAACTTATATATTTGGGACGATTGGAGCTGCTTTTGTATTATCAACTTTTGGCCCTAAAATACTTGGCGTTAACTTAGAAGAAGAAAGTAATAAACTAGACCATGCTTCGCGTGTAGCAATTGAGGATGAGTTACTGAAATCATGTGCAGGTGAAGTTATTTATCGAGTTTATAAGATAGATGAAAAATTTATTGGACAACGTGTAGAGCAGGTTGAAAAACAACTGTCAACTGAACCGATTCGTCTTTTTATTGCACGAATTAAACGTTCAAATCAGATATTAATCCCAACGGCTGATGAGATCATTCAAAAAGAGGATAGAATTGCGATTGTATTTAAAGAAAAAGATTTACCGAATGTTTATTTTGCTGAAATTGGAACAGAAGTTATGGATTATCAGTTAACTAGATTGGAAACAGAATCTGTGGCTATTTATTTGAAGAATGTAGAATTAAATGGGAAAACCGTTAAGCATATTGATAACGATGTCTTAACGCGCCATGTTTTTATTTCAAAAATTCAACGTGCTGGGGAAGAAATAGCATATGATGATCATACCATCATACAAAAGCATGATGTGATAACTTTAACGGGACCTAAAAATGAAGTAGAAGCGATGAGTTCTGTTATTGGAAAAGTTGCTCGTAAAACAGATGAAACAGATATGATTTTCGTTGCACTAGGTATTTTGTTAGGTTCTTTAATTGGAATTCCAACTTTAATGCTTGGAAAGATTGGCATTAGCTTATCAACAAGCGGTGGCGCTTTAATCATGGGATTAATTTTTGGATTTTTACATTCACGTCGACCGACTGTTGGTAACATCCCTAAAGGAACAGCATGGTTTTTAAGTAATGTTGGTTTAGCGGTATTTGTTGCTATTGTAGGAATTAGTGCGGGTCCTGGATTTATATCGGGATTACGTGAATCAGGAATGAGTTTTCTATTAGCAGGAGTTATCGTGACACTCATTCCAACATTCTCAGGTATTCTTCTAGGAAAGTATGTATTCAAATTTTCAGCTCCGGTTACATTAGGAGCTACAGCTGGGGCTTTAACAGTAACAGCAGCTCTTGGGGCTGTTTGTGAGAAAGCGAAGAGCAACGCTCCTGTTCTTGGATATACAATCCCGTATGCTGTTGGTAATATTTTATTAACGATTTGGGGATCTTTAATTATTCTCTTTTTCTCATAAATTATATAAGTCCAGATAAGTTTTTTACATTTGGAAAACTTTTATTTTCTCTAGTAAGTGAGGATGGCGATGATATGCCTCCTGAAGATAGGATATATTCGTACCAAAAAAATTTGGCAATCGAGACTCATGTTTAATAGGTAGAAATAAGTATTAAAAAACTTCTCACTTTTTGAGAAGTTTTTTTTGTTATGATTCTTTATTGTTTTAATAAACAATATTTGGTAGAGTATTTCTATATATAAGCCAAATTAGGAGGAAAAACTGAATGGAAGTTTTGGGAATTATTATCGTCTTAATTGAGGGAATTTTATCATTCTTTTCACCTTGCATCATTCCTCTCTTACCGATTTACTTAGGAATATTATCAACAAGTGATAGTGAAGAAAAATTATTTCATAAAAGTGGATTGTTTAAAAATACAATCGCCTTTGTACTAGGCATTTCGACAACATTCATCTTACTAGGACTTTCTTTTCAATCGCTAAGTTCACTTTTAGCAAAATATCAAAACACGATAACTCTCGTGGGGGGAATTATCATCGTTATCATGGGACTCTTTTATATGGGAGTGCTAAAAATTCCATTTTTAAATCAAGAAAAAAGAATGCACATTCAAACAAAACGTATGAACATATTGAGCGCCTATCTGCTCGGATTTACGTTTAGTTTTGGCTGGACACCTTGCATCGGACCAATGCTTGCGTCGGTTTTAATGATGTCAATTACCCAAAGTTTCGTTCTCATTGTGGTTTATACAATGGGATTTATCATTCCGTTTATGATTGTCGCACTATTTTATAATCGATTGTTACATTTCTTAACTTGGATTAAATGTAACATGGACAAGATTAAGCTCGTAGGAGGAGCGGTGTTGATTATTTCAGGAGCAGTCATGATTTGGGGAAGCATGAATGTTTTAAACGCTGAATCGATTGAAAATCAAACCAACATTTCAGAAGAAACCTCAGCTGAAGAAGGAATCAAAGCCATTGATTTTGAGCTAAAAGATCAGTTTGGAAAAATACATCAGTTGAGTGATTACAAGGGAAAAATTGTGTATTTAACTTTCTGGACAACATGGTGTAAAAATTGTGTGGCAGAACTTCCGATTCTAAATCAATTATACGAAGAATATGGATTTAATGAAGATGACGTTGCTATTTTAACGATTGCCTCTCCTAATGTTGGACGAGAAGGTGATGAAGAATATATTAAATCATTTATTGAACAAAATGGATATACACTCCCAGTTTTAATGGACGATGGAGGAATGATTGCGTCATACTATGGAATTCAGGCTATTCCGACAAATTTTGTTATTAAACCTGATGGAACGGTCCTTGGTTATATTCCAGGGCGAGTTGGAGAAGAAACAATTCGTAAATTAATTGAAGAAGTAAAAGAGTAATAAAAAAAGTATGGTCTTATCGTAAAGTGAGATCATACTTTTTTATATTGACGACTTAAAAGTGCCAAGGGATAAGTGTAGCTATTTTGATGCAGTGATGGTGTAAAGATATATAAGTCCAGACAAGTTTTTCACACTTGGAAAACTTGTCTGGGCTATAGTTAAACCTAAGTATCAAAAAGACTCCGGTACTGAGACTCATTTATAATAATGACATACATTTCTGTTTCTATATAGATGAGAAGATGGCTGAAATAATCATACTATTCAAAGGATGTGAACGATTATTAATCTTTATAAGTATATGTTACAGAGACATGACTTAAGAGCTCATTTAATTTCTTATTAAGTTTGAAATCTTTACTATCAATAAAAATCATGGTACTTGCTTGCCATAAAATCACACTAGCAGATGTGTCAATGAGAGTATTAAGAAAGGTTTCGGGATAATAAATCTGAAGATAGTAATTTACAATAAAGAAAATTAAAGCAGTCAATACATAATAAATTAATCGTAAAATTGATAGTCGACGAATTTGATTTTCATAATTTGAAAAAGATTGATAGTAGTTTTGAATTCCTTCTACAGATAAATTTTCTTTTGCACAATCCTTGATAGAATGAGGTAAAAAGATATGCAGATTTAACTCGGGAATCTGTTTTAAATCTCTGTTAAAAAGAGCCTCTTTTAACAATGCGTCAATATTTTCATTGACTGTTCGGATGTTTAAAGGTCGACAATCAATTTCGTTGAAAATCGCATCATAACTCTCTAGCTGGATGGGGACGGTAATAATTTCTTTCATTATAAAAACTCTCCGTATGATAAAAAATGAATAATATTAGGATGGGAAATTTTCATTAATTTATTTTATAAGAAAGGGGTTTTAAAAAAAATGAAATGATGGTAAGATGAAGTTGTATTTGAATTGTGCGAAATGGGACAGGGGATATGTTAAAAAATGTATGAATCATGTATTAAAAGAGCGGGGATTTTTGATGCAGGCTTATTTATTTGTTCATTTTAGAGAAAAATCGACACCAGATGGTGAACAAGTCCATTTTGGTTTAAGTAAAGACGGATTTCACTGGGAAGCAGTCAATCAAGGGCGTCCAATTGCATGGGCCTATTATGGAGATAAAGGAGTTCGTGATTTCACGATTGTTCGTTGTCACGATCGCCAAAAATTTTATATTTTTGCTACTGACTTAAGTCTAGCTTATGGAATGCGTAATCAATATCATAACTCATGGTATGAAATTTCGGTTAATGGAAGCAAATATTTCTCAGTTTGGGAATCAGATGATTTAGTAAACTGGTCAGAACAACGCCTTGTTAAAATCGGGGATGATAAGTTTGGATGTATGTGGGCACCAGATCTTATTTTTGATAAAGAAAATGAAGACTACGTTCTTCATTGGTCATCACCTCACCATGATTATCCAAATGGAGAAAAAGGTATTTACTACAGTCGTACAAAAGATTTTGAACACTTTACCAAACCAGAAGTTCTTTATCGTAAATCGGATAGTGGTGTCATTGATTCAGCGATTTACGAAGAAAATGGGATATACTACATGTTCGTTAAAAGTGAAGAGAATCCTGCTAAAAATATGCTGCTCAAAGCCAATCAAGTGACAGGACCTTACACACGCATTGAAAAGTTTGATGAATGTATGGCAGATCTCGCAACACATGTCTATGAAGCGCCAACAGCAGTTTGTTTAGAGGATGGAAAATGGTGCTTGTTCTTAGATTATTATGGTGTCCGTGGGGCAGGCCAAGGATATGTGCCATTTGTTTCTGATGATATTTCAGAAGGGAAGTTTGAACGTTCAGATGCAAGTTTTAGCTTCCCTTACGGATTCAAACATGGAACCATTTTACCCATTACGCTTGAAGAATACGAACGGATAAAAAATCATAAATGGGAAGCATAGTGAAAAAGAGTGACGTCATGAAAAGAGTGACTTCACTCTTTTTCTTTTTAGGTAAATAATTGGTTTGTAGTAGTCCATAATATAATATATATTCAATTTAATGATTAAATGAGATGATAAAATAATTAAAAAAGATGAAATACTTGTCTCAACTAAACTTGTTTCGTATAATCCAATTATCAGTTAGCTAGTGCTAACTAAATGACATTATGAAGAAATAACAAAGGAGAATCATAAAATGAAGAAAAGTCTTTTATTAATAATGAGTACATTCGCTTTAATGTTTGGTTTAGTAGGATGTTCAAGTTCTGATAAAACAGTTGAAGAAAATACAAATCAAACAGTTGAAACAACAGTTGTAACAGATGTTAAAGGAGAAGTTGAAATTCCAGCAAATCCACAGCGTATCGTTGATTTAAGTGGTGCAAGTGATATCTTAGCTTTAATTGGATATGATGTAATCGGAACAGCAAATAGTGATGGATATGACTATACAAAATTCCCAACTTACTTAGAAGATGTATTAGGAAATGCACAGATTTTAGGTTATAGTATGTTAGCTGAAATGGATGTTGAGGCTATTATTGCTTTAAATCCAGATTTAATTGTCATTTCAACAGTACAAGAGAAAATGTATGATCAATTATCTAAAATTGCACCAGTTGTTATGGTTGAGATGAAACAAGTAGATTGGAAAGAAGATTTCATGCATGTTGCGAAAGTATTTGGAAAAGAAGAAGTTGCAACAGAATGGATTAATGACTATTTAGCAAAAGCAGCAGAAGTTGGAGCACAAATTAAAGCAACATATGGTGAAGATAGCTCATACTTATCATTCTTAGCAAGCGGTGGAAGCTTATTTATCTTTGATCAAGCTGGTTTAGGATCAATTTTATATAATGATATGGGATTAGCAAAACCTGAAGGAATGCCTAAACAAGAAAATATTAGCTTACCAGTTGTCACATTAGAAGGATTAGCAGAAATTAACTCAGATTATATCTTTGCTGTTGGAACAGATGAAGATTTAGCGACATTAACAGCAAGTAGCATCTGGAATAACACAGAAGCAGTGAAAAATGGAAATGTTGTAACATTACCAGCGAGTCCATACTTTAACCAAGGTTATAGCCCAATTGGACGCTTAGTATTTGTTGAAGAAGTACAATCTTTATTAGCGAGTATGCATGAATAAAAAAACATTTATTCTCGTTTTAGGATGTAGCATAGTTGCAATAATCGGGCTAATTGTTGCAATCTGTGCAGGAGCAAAGAGTATTCCTTTGCAAACTGTATGGGATAGTATCTTCCACTATGAAGACGTGTTAGATATGCAATTAGTTAGAGATGTTCGAATACCGAGAGCCATTAGTACCGCCTTTGTAGGCGGTCTTCTTGGTATTACGGGTGCTATGATGCAAGGGGTCACAAGAAATCCTGTTGCCGAACCATCTCTAATGGGAATTACTCAAGGCGCGACATTTGCAATCGCGCTTCTTGGCATGAGTTCCTCTTTATACGGATTACTTGGAAACACACTGGCTGCTTTTGTTGGAGCGATTATCAGTGGATTACTCGTCTTAGCTTTTAGTATGAAAAGTGCTCGAAACATGAATATGTCACGCTTGTTATTAGCGGGAACTGCTCTTAGTACTTTTTTCATTTCAATGGCAACTGTTATTGCTCTGCTTACAAATAAATCACAAAGTTTAGCATTTTGGATAACTGGGGGCTTTCGAGCTGTGACATGGAACAGTGTCATGCTACTGCTTATTGTTGGAGGAATGACTACGATAATCGCCCTGTTTTTAGCACCGAAAATTAACATCGTTAATTTAGGGGAAGATGTCTGTATTGGACTAGGTGAAAATCCTGTTAAAATTCGTATGATCACATTACTTTTAATTATTCCGATGTGTGCAGTATGTGTGGCAGTAGCGGGAAACATCGCATTCGTTGGGTTAATTGTGCCACATATTATTAGAAAACTTTTAGGAACTGATTATCGAGTGATTATGCCGGTTTCTTTTTTAGGTGGGGCAATGCTCGTCATTTGGGCAGATGTTTTAGCGCGACTTGTTAATCAACCGTACGAGACGCCAATTGGATTATTTACGTCTTTAGTAGGAGTTCCATTATTTATTTGGATGGTTAGAAAGGAGAGCTAATTTTGAAAAAACGTTTAATAATTGTCAGTATCATGATTACTCTTCTTCTAATCGGAATCTTTTTGCTCGCCATTAGTTGGGGAAGTTATAATATTCCACTTCAAGATGTTGTAGCGACCTTATTCGGAAACGGAACTAGACTTCAAAATGCAACGATTTTTGATATTCGTCTACCACGAATTGTTGTAGCGATGGTGGTCGCTGTTTGTTTATCAACAGCAGGATGTATTTTACAAAGTGTCACACGAAATGAACTTGCTGAGCCCGGAATGATTGGAATTAATGCCGGAGCAGCACTTGGAGTGGTGTTGTTAATTTCGTCAGGACGTACGAATTATTATGATGCGATTGGAGACGCGGCATTATTTGTCATGCCAGTTGTAGCCATTATCGGAAGTGTGATTAGTGGAGCCTTAATTTATAGGTTAAGTTATAAAAAAGGCGTCTCACCAACTCGCTTAATTTTAACTGGAATTGGTGTGAACGTTGGAATTAATGCCTTTATCTCATTGTACCAATTAAACATGGCGCAAGGAGATTATAATCAAGTCTTAACATGGACGAGTGGAAGCTTATGGGGAAGCAGTTGGAAATTTTTCTATTTGGTGACTCCATTAGCGATTCTATTTTTAGCTTTAACGATTTGGAAAGTTAAAGTGTTAGACGTTTTAAATTTAGGAGATGAAATTGCAACAGGTCTTGGTGTTAAAGTAGAAAAAGAACGTAAAATTTTATTTTTCTATGCCATTGCCTTAGCAGGACTAGCAACCTCTGTTGCTGGAAATATTGCCTTTTTAGGATTACTCGGACCTCATATTGCTAAACGCTTAGTAGGTCCAGTACACAGAAGACAAATTCCTGTTTCAGCTTTGATTAGTTGTATCATTATTTTATTTGCAGATTCTATTTCACGAAATGTATTCTCCCCAATTGAAATTCCAGTAGGGATTACCATCTCAATTGTAGGAGTTCCTTATTTCATTTACTTAATGATGAAAGAATAAATTGTGCCGGAGGGATAAGATGGACGCGATTGAAGTTAAAGACTTAGATGTAGCATACGAACAAAAATATATTATTAAAAATATGAATCTCGAAATTCCTAAGGGAAAAATTACGATGATTATTGGCTCAAATGGATGTGGAAAATCGACGTTATTAAAAACAATTGCTCGTATTATCACACCTAAAAAGGGAGAAATCAAATTAGATGGTGTGAGTCTTAAGGCGCAAGCACCAAAAGAAATCGCAAAAAAAATGGCTGTCCTGCCACAAAGTCCGATTGTTCCTTCAGGCCTTTTAGTCAAAGAATTAGTCTCTTATGGACGTTTCCCTTATCAAAGTGCGATGGGGGGATTAAAAGAAAAAGATATTGAAATGGTAAACTGGGCAATGAAAGTAACAGGAATTGCTGAGTTTTCAGAGCGTTCAGTTGATAGCTTATCAGGCGGGCAACGTCAACGAGCATGGATTGCCATGGCTCTAGCTCAAGAAACCGAGATTCTCGTTTTAGATGAACCAACGACGTATCTTGATATGGCGCATCAACTAGAAATTTTAATGCTACTTCAAAAACTAAACAAAGAGGAAAATCGCACGATTGTGATGGTTTTACATGAGTTAAATAATGCGACGAAGTTCGCAGATTATTTAATTGGGGTGAAGGAAGGCGAGGTTGTTTTCCGTGGGAAACCACTCGACGTGATTACTAATGAGAATTTATATACCTTATACGGGATTGATGCAAAGTTACAATTAGATGAAACGGGGCAGTATCCAATCTGCGTCGACTTTAGTATCAAATAAGCTTAAGGAGAGAATATGTCAAATAAACTATACCACAAGAATTTTAACATCTTAGTTTTAGGGCAAATCATTTCGTTATTTGGAAGTTCGATTCAACGATTTGCTTTGTCATTATATTTATTAGATTTAACAGGATCGGCGAGTATCTTTGCAACCATTCTTGCGATTTCAATGATTCCAGTCGTTTTAATGTCACCAATTGCGGGAATTTTAGCCGACCGTGGAGATAAGAAAAAGTTAATGGTTAGCCTTGATATATTAAGTGCTATTTTATTAATTTTCTATTCAGTTATTGTCTTAAATGGGCAAGACAGTGCTTGGATGATTGCTATGGTAATGGTAATATTATCAGCTATTTCAACCATTTATCAACCTGTTGTGAATACGTGTATTCCAATTGTTGTAAAAGATGATCAATTAGTTCGCGCCAATGCGATTATTCAACAAGTCTCTTCACTAAGTAACTTCCTTGGCCCAATTTTAGCCGGAATGTTATATGGATTTTTCGGAATTACAGGTGTGATTACGCTAAATATGGTGAGCTTTTTATTCTCAGCTATCCTTGAGTTATTTTTAGATATTCCACATCAAAAATCTGAGGAAAAACAATCGTTTAAAACTGTGTTTGTGACGGATATGAAGGAAAGCTATCGTTATTTAAGATATAAAAATCCAATCGTTTTTCGCATGCTTTTATTCTCGGGATTTTATAATCTCTTTTTAGTACCAGTCTTTAGTGTTGCGGCACCTTACTTAATTAAAGTCACATTCGGATTATCGTCACAAGTTTATGGAATTGCAGAAGGAATCATTGCTCTTGGGATGATTATTGGAGGATTGATTATTACCGCGAAACCAACAAAATTCCACATCAAACGTGTACACCATTTACTGTACTTTACCTCAATATCAATGGTGATGATGGGAATCTCAGTTTACTTATTTCAAAACGGACTAAGCACAGCTCTTATCAGTGTTATCTTATTTACCGTATTTGGGATGATCATCATGGGAATTCTAGGTGTAGCCAATGTATTAAGTGCTGCATACTTATATCAAGCAACTGATGGGGCTATGCTTGGAAAAATTTTAGCCTTTGGATCAGCTTTTGCAATATTATGCATTCCACTAGGACAGATTCTATTTGGAGGCATGATTGAGATGTTGACACAGAACATTTACTGGTTGATTTACGTGGCAGCCATCTTTGTATTTGGAGTCACAATGCTCGTACGCTCAAATGTTTTACAAATTAAAGGAGAAATAAAAAACAGTTAGAGTTCATCTAACTGTTTTTTAATTTCTACTATTATTTCGATATTGAAGTGGGGTGCATTCATACGTTTGTTTAAACATTTTAATAAAATTACTACTATAAAGATATCCTGTTTCAGTTGCAATATCAGCAATACTTTTATCCGTTGTACACAACAGATTAGCCGCTAATGTCATGCGTAGAGAGGTTGTGAATTCTCCAATCGACATATGATATTGATGAGAAAATCCGGCTTTTAACTTTTGTGGATTTAATAAAACTATTTCACTCAGTGTTTCAATCGTTGGAGGGTTAGAAATATTTTGAGTTAAAATATCATGAGCCTTTTGAATACTTTTAATATCCCTAGCACTTAAATTAAGATAACGATCTTTCCCAATTTGAACCTTTCCATGATGAAGTTGCTTCGTAAACGTATTATCATCAGATTCCTCGACTGTCTGAATAATCAACGAAATACATTGTAAAATACAACTTTCAAGCATTAAGGAATCGAGCATATTTTTGTTGGATAAAGTTTGCATTGTTTGTAAAATAGACATGACTTCAAGTGGAAGATAATTATACGTATAGTTTGTTGCAAATCGCTCAAAATCAAAATCATTTTTTAATAAAGGGCGAATCACATCATTGAAATAATTTTCATAAATCGTGATTTCTGCACCATGAAAATGTTGTCCTTTTGTCCAATTCTGCTTCCCTTTTAAATCTTTTTCTACAACGAAAAAAGAAGAAGGTTTAAAAGAAGAAATGGGTTGATTATCAATTTGAAATTCTGTTGTCCCTTTGTGAACCGTTCCAAATCGAACAAGTCGCTGTGGGTTATCAAAATTTAATGTAAAATGATGGGGAATCGTATAATCAGCAATCCCGAACTCATAATAACCAGGGCGTTCGTATAATAAGAAATAGCCATTTTCAGGATGTTCAATATCTTTGAAAATTTTACAATACTTCTCTTGGAATGCCTTGAAATTTAACTCATAAAGGACCGCTTCTCGAAACTCCTCTGAAGAGTGAACGATTGTCATGCTAAAACCTCGCTGTCAAAAAAACTGATTTTAATTAAGTATAACATACTACAAAAGTCATTTTCAAAATGTATCTTTAAATGATTGAATTCGATAAAATAATTGACTTTTTGTCTCTAAATGAGTTAAAATCTAATTATAAAAAATTAAATAATGAACTAGAACAAACGACACATGTAGTGCTTTGCACGTAAATCTGATTACGGTACAAGGTGACTTCGTGTGTCTTTTTTTGCGTTCTTTTATGAAAAGAAAGGAAAGATACTATGCCAAAAACAAAAATTCAAAAATTATTCTTTGCTGTACTAACTGTTTTTATTACAGTTCATTTATTCGTCTTTTATAACGTAGCCATTGAAATGGGAGGAATGTCAAATCAAGTCTTTGTTACTTCTTTAAAAATCGTTCCGATTGAATTCATCTTCGCCTTACTTATTGAAATATTTATTGCAGGTCCTCTTTCAGAAAAACTTGCTTTTAGTATGATTGATTTCAAAAAAGATAGCCAAGTGATTATTACAACCGTATTTATTTGCTCGACTATTGTCTTCATGTGTCCTTTAATGTCATTAGTTTCAACTATTTTATTCCACGGTTTCACAAGCGAACTAATTGCTACTTGGTTCCAAAATATTGTGATTAACTTACCCTTTGCTTTCTTTACTCAAATTTTCTTTGTTCAACCCTTTGTTAGATATATTTTCCGATTTGTCTTTAAACACCAGTTAGATAATGAAAAACAGTACGATACAAATGAAATTGAAGTCGCTTAAGATGAAAAAGTTATCCTCCTAATTGAGGATAACTTTTTTTCTAATACTAAAATATGACATCCAAACGGAATAAAGGGGGGATGATTGACATAAAATAAAGAGAATTCACAATTAAATAGTATTAAGCATGATGAAACGTGCTTATTCAAACCATCATTAAAACGTAGAGGTTGCGAAGGCTTAAGAGTACTAATAACGAGGTAAGCGCGATGACTTATTGGGAAAGGAAGATTCGCCGAAGAGATTAACTGACGCTTTAAGGTTAATTCTCTGGGGGTGCATAAAAGATATGCATCACTGTCACAAAAATCACTTTGTGGTGTGCTACATTTGAGGATATCCCAACCGATTTTTCGGTATATTAAAGGCCCCTTGAATGTATTCGAGGGGCTTTTTTAGTGCCTTATCAAAATGAAAAAAGGAGTCTAGGATGAAACTACATGGAACAATGAACATTGAAAATCAACAATTATTTATTGGAGGGGTAAGTTGTCAAACATTGGTTAACACTTATCAAACACCACTTTATGTCTTTGACGAAGCACTACTTAGACAAAATTGCAAAGATTATAGGAAGCATTTTAAAGTTGAGGAGCGAGGGAATCGTGTGGCTTATGCCGGAAAAGCTTTCTTGCCACTTTACATGTGTCACCTGATTAAAGAAGAGGGGCTTTATCTTGATGTTGTATCTGGTGGTGAACTGTATACTGCTTATAAAGCTGATTTTCCAATGGATCATGTTTTGTTTCATGGTAATAATAAGACATTTGATGAAATCAACATGGGCTTAGAGTATGGTGTCGGTGTTTTTGTAGTTGATAATTACTATGAACTAGAGACGCTAAATACAATGTGTCATAAACGTGGTAAACAACAAAATGTTTATTTAAGAATTACACCTGGTATCGAAGCACATACACACGACTACATTAAAACAGGACAAATCGATTCGAAATTTGGATTCACCTTATCGAATGGGGACTTACAAAGATGTCTTGAAGTGTTTCATAAGTATGAGCATTTAAATTTAATTGGTTTGCATGCGCACATTGGATCACAAATTTTTGATGTGAATCCCTTTTTAGATGAAGTTGAGATTATGATGACACTCGTAAAAGATATTAAAGAGCAATTTGGATTTGAGATTACTGATGTTGATTTAGGTGGAGGAGTCGGCGTTTATTACACAGAGAAGGATGCACCTAAATCGATTGCACAGTTTTGTGAGGCAATTTTAACAAAAGCCCAGACGGTTTGCGAAACTTTACAAATAGATATTCCAAGATTGATTATTGAACCAGGGCGCTCAATTGTTGCCAATGCAGGAAGTACTTTATATACGGTTGGGTCAATGAAAGATATTAAAGATGTTAGAACTTATGTTAGTGTCGATGGAGGAATGACAGATAATATTAGGCCTTCTTTATATCAAGCGGTTTATGAATGTGCCATTGCAAATTGGATGGAATCAGGAAACGAGCGTCATGTTACGATTGCCGGAAAATGTTGCGAAAGTGGGGATATCTTAATAACTGACGTTGACGTAAATAAGATTGAAAGTGGGGACATTTTGATTATCACCTCAACAGGTGCTTATGGTTATTCCATGTCCTCAAATTATAATAAAATTCCAAAAGCAGCAGTTGTTGCTGTGAAAGATGGTGAGGCTCAATTAATTTGTCGTCGTCAAACATATGAAGAACTTCTATCACTAGAAGTTTAAAGAGGTAAACAGGAGGGGAATTAAATGGGGATTTTAGTGCATAAATATGGCGGCACATCAGTTGCAAGTACGGATAAAATCAAAAATATTGCTAAAAAAATAGTCGCTGAAAAAGAAAAGGGACATGATCTGGTCGTTGTTGTTTCAGCCATGGGAAAAACCACAGATGATTTGATTGAATTATCAAAAAAAATATCAACTAATCCTGATAAACGAGATCTTGATATGCTCTTATCAACGGGGGAACAAGTATCCATTTCCTTATTATCGATGGCGCTTAAAGAATACGGTGTGGATGCAATTTGTTTAACCGGATTTCAGGCTGGTATCAAAACCCAAGGTCCTCATACAAAAAATAAAATCATTGATATCGACATTGAAAAAGTAAAATCGTATTTAAAAGAAGGAAAAGTTGTCGTCGTCGCAGGATTTCAAGGTATGAATGAAAAAGGTGACATTACAACACTTGGTCGTGGGGGTTCCGATACAACAGCTGTCGCTTTAGCAGCCAAACTACGAGGAGGATGTCATATTTATACGGATGTCGATGGAATCTACTCTGTTGATCCGCGTCTATATAAAGAGGCAAAGAAATTAGATGATATTAGCTATGAAGAAATGATGGAAATGGCGAGTCTTGGAGCTGGAATCATGGAACCAAGAGCTGTTGAAATTGGTTGTAAATATCAAATTCCAATTTATGTAGCATCTAGTCAGCATGATATCACGGGGACAACAATTAGGGGAGTTGATCATAATATGGAGGAGAACGTCATTACAGGATTAAGTATCAGTGACGATGTGTTAATGGTGACTATCAGCAATCTTGAATTTAAGGTTGAAAATATTGCAATAGTTTTTGAAAAATTAGCAGAAGCGAATATTAATGTGGATATGATTAGTCAAACGGGACCGATTAATGGGATCGTTAATCTTTCTTTTACTGCATCAACAGACGATTATGATGTCATCAAGGAAGTCATGCAACAACTAAAAAAACAGTATCAAGAAATTGACATTGAACTTGAAGATGATATTACAAAAGTCTCAGTGATTGGGGTTGGAATGTTGAATCAAAGTGGAGTAACGGAAAAAATATTTAGAATTCTAGCTAATCATCATATCTCATTTAGACAGGTAACGACATCTGAAATCAGCATTTCCTATACCATCAATAAAAAGGATAAGGCAACAACAGTTGCTGTTTTAGCCGGAGAATTAGGCTTATAACTTAGGGGAGTGATTAATTTGAAAAAAGTAAATGTTGCAATTGTAGGGGCGACTGGATTAGTTGGGCAAACTTTTTTAAAGGTACTCGAGGAGCGTCAGTTTCCGATTAATCATTTATTTCTACTAGCATCAAGTCGCTCGGTTGGAAAAAAAATCGAGTTTGCTGGAAAAGTTTACACGGTAGAAGAGTTAACACCAGATTCCTTTAATAAAGACATTGATATCGCGTTATTTTCAGCAGGTGGAAGCGTCAGCAAAAAGTATGCACCGATTGCTGCGGCTCATGGTATACGTGTTGTTGATAACTCGAGTGCTTGGCGAATGAATGACAAGATTCCTTTAGTCGTGCCAGAGGTTAATGCGAATGTATTAACGGAGGATGATTATATTATTGCAAATCCAAACTGCTCAACCATTCAATGCGTCGTGCCGTTACAAGTATTGCATAAAGCTTATCAAATTAAACGAATTGTCTATTCAACGTATCAGGCTGTATCAGGTTCAGGTGTGAAAGGATTAAGGGATTTAGAAAGTGATATTCAAGGAGAAAGAGTGTCATTTTATCCGCATCCGATTGCCTATAATTGTCTACCTCATATCGATGATTTTTTAGATAACGGATATACAAAAGAAGAAATGAAAATGGTTAATGAAACGAGAAAAATTCTTGGAGATAATAACCTAAAAATTACAGCCACCACAGTTCGAGTACCTGTTAGATTTGGACATAGTATTGCCATTAATGTCGAGCTTGAACACCCTTTTGAATTAGAAGAGGTAGTTGAAAAATTAAGAGCGGCTGAGGGAATTGTAGTAGTAGATGATGTTGCAAACAATGAATATCCACTTGCTCTTTGTGCTGAGGGAAAAGATGAAGTGTTTGTCGGACGAATTCGTCGTGATTTTAGTGTTGAAAATGGATTAAATTTATGGGTAGTTGCCGATAACATAAGAAAAGGAGCGGCGACAAATACCGTTCAAATTGCACAGCAATTATTAAAATACTTATAAATGTAGCTTTTTACGCAGAAAGAGTTGAACTAGGATGACTAAATTTATTGGAGCAGGAGTCGCATTAATTACGCCGTTTAAAAATGAGGAAGTAGATTACGAAGCTCTTCGCGCTTTGATTGAATGGCATATTCAAAATTCCACAGATGCCATTATTGTTTGCGGAACAACTGGTGAATCTGCCACGATGAGTGATACAGAGCGAAAAACGGTGATTAAGTTTACGGTAGAAGTTGTAAAATCTCGTATTCCGGTCATTGCTGGAAGTGGGAGCAATAATACGCCCTACGCGATTGAATTGAGTCGGTATTGTGAATCAGTTGGCGTAGATGGTTTGCTTGTCGTGACACCTTATTATAATAAGGCAACAGATTTAGGACTGATCAAACATTATGAAGCTATCGCGTCATCGGTTAAGATTCCAATTATTTTATATAATGTTCCCTCAAGAACAGGAGTTAATTTGAAACCACATGTAGTGAAACAACTGAGCGGGATTAAAAATATTATTGGAATTAAGGAAGCGAGCGGTGATTTTTCACAAGTTGCTGAAATCATGAGATTATGTGGTTCTGATTTTGCGATGTACAGTGGAAATGATGATATGATTGTTCCCATTTTATCGCTTGGCGGAGTCGGTGTAATTTCCGTCGTGAGTAATATTTTACCTAAAGAAACGCATGAACTAGTCATGAGTTATTTACAAGGTGATACGAATAAAGCTTTAAGGTTACAACTTGCGATGAAGTCATTGATTGATGCTTTATTTATCGAAGTAAATCCAATCCCGATCAAAACAGCTATGAATTTGCTGGGAATGAAGGCCGGAACTTTGAGATTACCTTTATGTGAGATGACAGAAGAACATGCAAAAATACTTAAAGAAGAACTTACAGCTTATGGAAAGTGGCACGAGGTGAAGTAACATGATTAGAATTGGACTTAGTGGATGTTTAGGGACGATGGGACAAATTATCAGTGAGTTGATTGAACAACAAGATGGGGTAGAGCTAGTGTTTGGAATTGATAAGCGAGCGGGAGAGATTGACGTTTTGTATCCAGTTTTCTCTTTACCAAAGGAAGTTAACCTCTCATGTGATGTCATCATTGATTTTTCAAATGCGGGCAATGTCGATGATTTAATTGATTATTGTATCTCGAATCAGGTGGCGGCTGTTATTGCTACAACAGGGTTAAGTGAGAAGCAAGAAGAAAAGATTAAAGAGGCAGCACGCATCATTCCGATTTTTAGATCGGCCAATACATCGCTTGGAATCAATGTGTTACTTGATTTAGTGAAGAAGGCAACAAGTATTTTAAGTGATAATTTTGATATTGAGATCATTGAAAAACATCATAATAAAAAAGTTGATGCACCGAGTGGAACAGCATATATGATTGCGAGTACGATTAATGAGGAGCTCCATCATTCGATGAAATATAATTATGGCCGTCAAGGAAATGACTCAAAGCGTTTAGAAAATGAAATTGGAATTCATTCAGTTCGTGGTGGAACCATTCCCGGGGAACATATCGTTATTTTTGCTGGCTTAGATGAAGTTATTGAAATCAAACATACTGCATTATCAAAAAAAATATTTGCAAAGCAAGCTATTAAAGCAGCTGAGTTTATTGCCCATAATAAACCACAGTTATATAACATGGGAGATTTAATGAATCAATACTAGGGGGGATTTTTTAGTGATGAAGGAAAAACAGTTATTAACTGATCCATATGAAATTGCACACTTTATTAAAGAAGCAAAAAAAAGTACACCGGTTAAACTTTATATCAAGGGTGACTTAGAAGGTGTGGAGTTTCCGAACTGTAAAGTATTTGGCGAAGGTCATTTTAAAATCGTATTTGGTGAATATAGCGAGATTGAATCTATTTTAGAAAAACATCAAGCTAAGATTGAGTACTATGAAATGGAAAATGACCGTCGTAATTCAGCCATTCCAATATTAGATTTGAAACAGATTAAAGCACGAATTGAACCAGGTGCTATTATTCGAGATCATGTGACGATTGGTGAAAATGCCGTTATTATGATGGGGGCTGTCATTAATATTGGAGCCGAAATCGGTGAAAATACAATGATTGATATGAATGCTGTCGTGGGAGCTCGAGGAACAATTGGAAAAAATGTTCATATCGGAGCGGGATCAGTCATTGCAGGTGTTCTTGAACCACCTAGTAAAACACCTGTGATCATTGAGGATGATGTGATGATTGGAGCCAATGCGGTTATTTTAGAAGGGGTTCGAGTTGGAAAGGGAGCAGTTGTAGCGGCAGGAGCTGTTGTAACGGAAGATGTCTTGCCAAATACCGTAGTAGCGGGAATGCCTGCCAAAGTCATCAAACAAAAAGATGAACAAACAAAAGACAAGGTGAAAATACTAGAAGATTTAAGATAATTTTTAGTCGAATATAAAAAGATTAATCTTAGGTATTATTTCTTAGATTAATCTTTTTATTTTATTTTCTTGCTATGGAGTTAACTCCATACCCTATAATAACTTTGTAATGAAATTTCTAATAGTTATAGTAGGTGAGAAAAGAGAGCACTTTATAGGAATTTTTGAAAAGGGGATTAAAATATGACAAGTGCTGAAGTTAGTAAAAAATATAATATTTCTATTGATACATTACGGTATTATGAGAAGATTGGCCTTCTCCCACCTATAAAGCGTGATTCTAAAGGTTATCGTGTTTATACAGAACAAGATTGTAATTGGATTTATTATATTAAGGTGATGCGAAATGCAGGGGTTTCGATTGAAGCCTTAATCGAATATTTCGATTTATTTCAAAAAGGGGAATCCACGATTAACAAAAGAAAAACAATTCTTTTAGAACAACGCGATCAACTAGCTAAAAAGGTTCAGGAGATGCAAGACACATTAGCCATGTTAACTCATAAAATTGATATTTATGAGGAACTGCTATTAAAGTTCGAAGATGAAAAGTTAAGAGGATTAGAAAATTAAGAAAGAAGGAATAAAAATGAAACAGGTGACATTAAATAATGGATTGAAAATGCCTATTTTAGGGTTCGGTGTTTACCAAATTACAGATTTAAAAGAGTGTGAACGTGCGGTATTAGATGCGATTGAAGTAGGGTATCGATTAATTGATACCGCACAAGCGTATGGTAATGAGGAGGCAGTCGGAAGAGCTATCAAAAAATCATCGGTTCCAAGAGAGGAATTGTTTATTACCACAAAAGTATGGATTTCAAATGCAGGATATGAAAAAGCAAGGCAATCACTAGAAGAATCATTAAAAAAAATGCAACTTGATTACATCGATTTAGTTCTCATACATCAACCTGTTAATGATTATTATGGAACGTATCGCGCAATGGAGGAAATGTATAAGGAAGGGAAAATTAAGGCGATTGGAGTAAGTAATTTTTATCCGGATCGTTTAGTAGATATTTGTTTATGCAATGAAATTATTCCAGCCGTTAATCAGGTAGAAGTTAATGTCTTTCATCAGCAAACAGATGCTCAGGAGTATATGAAAAAATATAATGTTCAAATGGAGGCATGGGCACCCTTTGCTGAAGGTAAAAACGATATGTTTAATCAACCTCTTTTAAAAGAGATTGGAACGAAATATGGGAAGTCGGTTGCACAAGTTATCTTAAGATGGTTAGTTCAACGTAATATTGTTGTATTAGCTAAATCAGTCCGTAAAGAAAGAATGGAAGAAAATATAAATATTTTTGATTTTGAATTAAGTCACGATGAGATGAACAGGATTAGTGAATTAGATAAGGGTGAAAGTTCATTCTTCTCACACTATGATCCAAATATTATTGAATTTTTAGCTAATCTAAGTAGATAAAGAGTCAGATTAAATTTAAGTTTGATGGTGTAATAAGACAGGTAAGACCCCTAAATCGTAAAATTTCTGATAATTTAAAATGGCAAACCTCAATTATTTAATACTAAATAATTGAGGTTTTTTTTTGATTTTTAATAAAAATATCGAGATGATGAAATCGACTTACGTTACACTATTGGCGGAAACGTTTTTAATTTTTAATCGCTTTCTATAGAAGAATAAAATATAATATGATACTATCATAGTAGAACTTATCGAAAAATGTAGTAAATTGAGTGAAGAGGTTGACAGATGTTTAATTACGAACAAATCAAAAAATTTACTGACGTAGAGATTTTAATCTATAACTATATCATGCAAAATTCTCAAAATATTCGTTATATGACGATTAGAGAACTAGCAGATGCGGTTCATGTTTCGACTTCTGCGATTATGCGCTTTTGCAAAAAACTTGATTGCGAAGGATATGCTGAATTTAAAGTGCAATTTAAAATGCATTTAGAAGAAACAAAAGAAAAACAACCATTAAACGATATTTCAGAAATCATACATTATTTTCAAAGTGTTAATAATGAGGAATTTGAGCAAAATATTAGTCAAGTTGCGCAATTAGTGAGTCAAGCCAAACAAATTATCTTTGTAGGGATTGGAACATCAGGAATTCTTGGAAAGTACGGAGCACGCTATTTTTCAAACATTGGAAAATTTAGTTACTTTATCGACGATCCATTTTACCCAAACATCGGAGGAATTAGCGATGATGCTGTTGTCATCATGCTATCGGTATCAGGAGAAACTGAACAGACATTAAACTTGGCCAGATTCTTTTTACAACAACGTTGTACGTTAGTTAGTATTACCAATAGTACAAACTCAACGTTAGCTAAAATGTCCCAATATAATCTATCGTATTATATGACCAACCAAAAAAATCAAAAAGAATATGATATTACAACTCAGGTTCCAGTCGTTTTTATTTTAGAATCCATTGGAAGAAGACTGACGTTAAATGCGTAAACACAGGCTATTGTGTTACGCATTTTTTATTGTCACAAGTTGTTTCGTTTTGGGAACAAATATCAAAGCGATGTTACAAATGCTTATCGCTTACAAAAATAATGACAGAAAGGGCTTTATTAAATACAATAGGTATGCAACACAGTTAGAGAATTAGATGGAGGTATTACAAATGGCAATCGATTATAGCCAAACGGCAAAAGAATTAGTTGCTGCCTTAGGTGGCAATGAAAATATTAACAATGTAACACATTGTGCAACACGTTTACGTTTTATTTTAAAAGATCATTCAGTTGTTGATAAAGAAACAGCAAGTAAAATTAAAGGAGTTATTACAACAGTAGAAGCTGGAGGACAGTTCCAAGTTGTTATCGGAAACCACGTTAAGGATGCGTATGAGCAAGTTTTAAAATTAGTTGATGTAAGTGAAGAAAAAGGATCAACTTCAACTGAAAAAGTAGGAGTATTTAGTAAAATTATTGATATTATTTCAAGTATCTTCGCACCATTCTTATACACATTAGCTGCTTGTGGGATTTTACAAGGAATCTTAGGGGTACTAGTTGCGTTAGAGTGGATTGATACAGCAGGTGGAACATACCAAGTCCTAAACTTTATTTCTTGGACAGCGTTCACATTCTTGCCAGTTTTAATTTCGATTACAGCAGCGAAAAAATTTAAAATTAATGAGTTTATTGCTGTTGTTATTGCCTGTGCGTTAATTTCACCAGATTATAATGCAATGGTAAATGACGGAACACAGTTAAGCTTCTTAGGAATTCAAATTCAGATGTTAAGTTATACATCATCAGTTATCCCAGTTATTTTAGCAGTATGGGTAGCCTCTTATGTAGCAAGATTCTTTGAAAAAATCTTACCAACTGTTATTCGTAACTTATTTACACCAATGTTTACAATTGCTATCATGGTTCCATTTACGTTATTAGTATTCGGGCCATTCGGAGCAACAATTGGTGGAGCAATTGGAGATACATACAATTACTTATATAACTTAAGCCCAATCGTGGCAGGTATTATTGTGGGTGGACTTTGGCAAGTATTAGTTATCTTCGGGGTACATTGGGGAATCACACCTGTTACAGTTGGAAACTATGCATCACTTGGATATGATACATTTACGGCACTTCAAGCATCTGCAGTCTTCTCACAAGCCGGAGCAGCATTTGGAGTCTTCTTAAAAACAAAAGATAAAGAATTAAAAGACGTTTCATTACCAGCCGCTATTACAGCCGTATTCGGAATTACAGAACCTGTTGTTTATGGAGTTAACTTACGTCTGAAAAAACCAATGATCTGTGGATGTATTGCGGGAGCAATTGGTGGAGCTATTGCAGGAGCATTCAATGCTGTATCTTGGAGCTATAACATGCCTGGTATTGCAACAATCCCTGCTTTCTTCAAGGCAGGACACATGACACCATTCATTGGTTTCTTAATTTCAATCGTTGTTTCATTCGTACTTGGTATGGTCTTAACAATGATCGTTGGATTTAAAGAGGATAACAAATAAGGAGGTAACAAACATGAGTCAATTACCTAAAAACTTTCTATGGGGTGGAGCTGTTGCAGCCCACCAAGTAGAAGGTGGTTACAACAAAGGTGGTAAAGGAATCAGCATCGTTGATGTTCTAACGGGGGGAGCACATGGTGTAGACCGAATTATTACTGAAACGATTGAAGAGGGAAAATATTATCCAAATCATGAAGCCGTTGATTTTTATGGTCATTATAAAGAAGATATTGCATTATTTGCAGAACTTGGATTCAAATGTTTTAGAACATCAATCGCTTGGACACGAATCTTTCCAAAAGGTGATGAATTAGAACCAAATGAAGAAGGGTTAAAATTCTATGACGATTTATTTGATGAGTTATTAAAATATAATATTGAACCAGTTATCACCTTATCTCACTTTGAAATGCCACATCATTTAGTTAAAGAATATGGTGGATGGAAAAATCGTAAAGTGATTGACTTCTTTGTTAGATATAGTGAAGTGGTCATGAAACGTTACAAAGATAAAGTGAAATACTGGATGACCTTCAATGAAATCAATAATCAAAAAAATTATAAATATCCACTGTTTGGATATACTTGTTCAGGCGTTATCTTCAATGAAGATGAAAATCCAGAACAATGCATGTACCAAGTCGTGCATCATCAATTAGTCGCAAGTGCTAAAGTTGTAAAATTGGGACATGAAATTAATCCAGATTTCCAAATTGGATGTATGATGGCTTGCGTTCCATTATATCCATACTCTTGTAAACCAGAAGACATGATGTATTCAGTAGAATCGATGCATGATCGTTACCTATTCTCTGATGTTCATGTACGAGGAGAATACCCATCTTATGCCATTAAGGAATGGGAACGTAAAGGATTCAATATCCACATGGAACCAGAGGATAAAGATATCTTAAAAGCTGGAATCGTCGATTACATTGGATTAAGTTATTACATGACAAATGCGGTCAAAGCAGGTGCGGTTGTAGAGGGGAATGGATTAGATGGATTCCCTGGAAGTGTGCCAAATCCACACGTTAAATCATCAGATTGGGGATGGCAAATTGACCCGATTGGATTACGTTATGCCTTAAACTTATTATACGAACGTTATCAAAAACCATTATTCATCGTTGAAAATGGATTTGGAGCAATCGATAAAGTCGAGGAAGATGGATCAATTAACGATGATTACCGCATTGATTACTTAAAAGCACACATTGAAGAAATGAAAAAAGCTGTCACTTTAGATGGTGTTGATTTAATGGGATATACACCTTGGGGATGTATTGACTGTGTATCATTCACTACGGGTGAATATAAAAAACGTTACGGATTCATTTATGTTGATAAACATGATGATGGATCAGGAACCATGAAACGTATGAAAAAGAAAAGCTTTAACTGGTATAAAAACGTCATTCAGACAAATGGAGAAGAATTATAATAAAAAAAGGTGCTACCGTGTAGGTGCACCTTTTTTGTTACTCTGATTCTAAAGTAGTTCCAATGGCAGCTACAATAGCACCAAATGTTTGAATCCAACTTCCGATAAAAATATAGATATTTCCTCTGATTTTAAATCCTTGTAACAGTTCGTATCCACCATATGCCTGTAAGCTATTCCCAAAAGTTTGTGTAAAGTTGCCGTAAGCACTCAGTAATTCTGCAGGATTGTTAGATTCTTTGAGTTCGCTAATACCAGCTAAGTATGCGCCATAGCCTTGTAAGAGATTTCCAACGATAATGAGTTGATAAACCTCATCTTTTTCAAGTTCTGATTGAAGGCTATAAAGGACTGCAAGATTTCCACTGGCTCCAATTTCGTTTCCGATTGTTCCAAGTAAAGAATCATTTCCTAATGCTTCAATTCCATTACCAGAAGCTTGTAGAATGTTTCCCCACTGACCTAAGTCGGTCACTAAATTTTGAGCCTCTTCCTCAGTTAGAAAATTTGATCCTAAAAAGGTGCCATCAAAATCAATGTCGGTAAAAAAGGGGGAAATCCCGAGGGATGCAACAACTGTTCCAGTTGCATCAATCCAGGCTCCAACTATTTCATCCATTGTGGTCTGTTTCATGATAATCTCCTCCCTTGAACTCACTTATTATTATTCTAAGTCGCTTTAATGATTTAGAGCATGTACAGGCCTACTTTTGAAGTAAAATTAAGACACAGGGATAGATTCTGCCACCAGATAGATATAATTAAAGAGAGTTTTTTAACAATGAAAAATCTCCTAATTAATGAAAGATTATGTCTCATACTGTCCATTAAAAAGCTTAAGTCGTGAGGGTAAAGATAAAAAGTAAAAAAAATATATAGATATATAGAAAAAGTCCACTTAATATATAATATTGAAAATTGAATGCGCTAACAGGGTGAATTAAAATAGAGCTATAGTTGATAAAACTTAATTCAAAAATAATAGTCCGTGGGGGAAAAATAATGAAGGATATGTTTTTAACGAAAAATAAATTGCAAGCTCGTACCGATGAAATCGCATCTTATCGTTATCGAGAAGGATTCAGCTTAGGGACTTTAGAAATAAAAGAAGATGTATCAGGTGAAGTTAATCCAGCTTTAGTTCATGAATTTGATGGTGAAATTGCCATTGGAGATCGTTGGTCAGGTCGCGATAAATACTTATGGTTACATAAAAACGTAACAATCCCAGCAAACTGGAGCGGAAAAAAAGTTTTAGGAATTTTTGATTATGGAAATACAGGAGCCGGAAATAATTCCGGATTTGAATCGTTACTTTATGTGAATGGGGAACCTTTCCAAGGGGTTGATAGTAATCATAAAGAAGTCTTCTTCAAAGAAGAACACATTGGACAAGAAATTTCATTACAATTCCGTTTATGGTCAGGTCTTGAAGGTGGAGGAGTGCCAACATCACAAGAACACCGTATTAATTGTGCAATGATCGCCTGGTTAGATGAAAAAATTGACGATTTATACTATAATGCGCACGTTATTTTAGAAACGTTAGACATTTTAGATGAATTTAATCCTGTCCGTGCTAAATTACAAAAGGCATTAAATGATAGTTATAAATTAATTGATTGGTCATACCCAGGGTCAGAATCATTCTATGAATCGTTACACGAAGCAAGCGATTTATTAAATGAGTTAATTGATCGCATTGGAAAGCATTCAGATATTCATGTCACTTGTATTGGTCATACTCATATTGACGTGGCATGGTTATGGCGTTTAAAACATACGAAAGAAAAATGTGCGCGTTCATTCTCAACAGTAATGCGTTTAATGGAACAATATCCAGAATATATTTTCTTACAAACTCAACCACAACTTTATGAATATGTAAAACATAACTATCCTGATTTATATGAAAAAATCAAAGCTAAAGTAGCGGATGGACAATGGGAAGTTGATGGGGGAATGTGGGTTGAAGCAGACTGTAACTTAACATCAGGTGAGTCATTAACGCGTCAAATCTTAGTCGGAAGCAAGTTCATTAAAGATGAGTTTGGAAAAGATGTTGAATATTTATGGTTACCAGATGTCTTTGGTTATTCATGGGCGTTACCTCAGATTTTAAAGAAATCGGGAATTGATACATTTATGACAACTAAAATTAGTTGGAATCAATATAATCGTATGCCGCATGATACGTTCCATTGGAGAGGAATTGATGGAAGTGAAGTCCTAACTCACTTTATTACAACACCTGAACCATGGAGTGAACCAGGATCTTGGTTCTATACGTACAATGGTCGTATTAGTCCAAAAATCGTTAAGGGAGTATTTGATGCTTACAGTGAAAAAGAGTTAACGAATGAATTGTTAATTTCTTACGGATTTGGAGATGGTGGAGGTGGTGTTAACCGTGATATGTTAGAATATCGTCGCCGTATTGACAAAATGCCAGGACTTCCAAATATTAAAACAGGAACAGCATCAGATTACTTTAAAAACTTACATGAAAAAGTTAAAAATACAGATTCATATGTTCATACATGGGACGGAGAACTTTATTTAGAATATCACCGTGGAACCTATACATCTCAAGCTTATAATAAGAAAACAAATCGTCAATTAGAGTTATTATATCGTCAGGCTGAATGGTTAATGGCAATGGCAGGTATTGAAAAAGATGAATTAGCTGCTGTTAAACAAGATCAATTAACAGAAGGATGGAAAATCATCTTATGTAATCAATTCCATGATATCATTCCAGGATCTTCAATTCGTGAAGTATATGAAGATTGTCATGATGATTATGAACGTGCAGAATGTCTAGCGACTGATTTACAAGCTGAAGCTTTAACAACATTCTCAAAAACATCAGCTCATACTTGGACGATTATGAATAACATGAACTGGAATCGTACAGAATTAGTGACAATCGATATCAAAGCGAACGGTACTTGGTACGATATTGATGGTAATCTGTTAAAGGCACAAAAACAAGAATCAAGCTGGGTGGTAGAAGTAAAAGATGTACCAGCGATGGGATGGACAACTATCCGTTTTGAAGAAGGAACAAGTAAAGAAGAAGCATCTGTTTTCAATGTAACGGAAAATAAAGTTGAAACACCATTCTATATCATCACATTAAATGAAGCGGGACAAATGACATCTATTTACGATAAAGAAGCAGATGTTGAAGTGTTAGCACAGGGAGAACGTGGAAATGTCTTACAAATGTTTGAAGATAAACCATTAGCACATGAAGCATGGGACATCGATTTATTCTACCAAGAAAAAATGCGCGAAGTAACAAATCTTCAATCGATTGAAGTCATTAATCAAGGAGCACTTCAAATCGATCTAAAATTAACATGGAAATACATGAGCACAACAATTGTACAAGATTTAATTCTTTATGCTAATAACAAGCGTATTGATTTTAAAACATGGGTAGATTGGCGTGAACGTAAACAATTATTAAAAGTTGCCTTCCCGGTCAATGTTCGTGCGACTTATGCAACGTATGATATTCAATACGGAAACGTGCGTCGTGCAACGAACTGGAATACAAGTTGGGAACAAGCGCGTTTTGAAACAGTCGCTCATAAATGGGTAGACTTATCAGAACGTGGATATGGAGTTAGCTTAATGAATGATTGTAAATACGGTCATGACATTAAAGATAATGTGATGCGTTTAACCTTATTAAAAGCAGCTACTCATCCAGACGTAGAACAAGATCAAGGTGAACATGAATTCACATACTCATTATTACCACATATCGGGGATTGGGTAGACGTTGATACAGAAAAGGCATCATGGGCGATTAATCAACCCTTACAAGCCATTGAAAAAGATTTAGGAACACGTCAATTCATGACCGTAGATAGTGACCAAGTTATTGTAGATGCCATCAAACGTAGTGAAGATGGAGAATACTTAGTGGTTCGAATACATGAATACACAGGTGGAAAAGATAACGTCACTGTATCACTTAACTTTGATGTTAAAGCATGGGCAGAAGCGGATTTACGCGAACGTTCAATTGAAGAATTTAAATCAACACCAATTGAATTAAAAGTAAAACCATATGAAATCAAAACAATTTTAATTAAAGCATAACAAAAAAGTCCTTAACCGCTAGACAGTCTAGTCGTTAAGGACAATTTTTATGAGGAGAATGATGAGATGTTAGAAACTAAAGTGAAAAGATATCAATACGGTAACCCATTTCAAACTGATGCCGTCGTCATCAAACTGCCAATCTATCACGAACCCTTACAAAAACTATCGCATGAAAATGGGAATTTTATCTACAAATTAGAAAAAGGGGCTGCCGTTTATGGGCTTGGGGAAAGTGTGCGCGGAATTAATAAACGCGGTTGGTTTTACACAAGTTTTTGTACGGATGATGATATGCATACTGAAAATAAACACGCCCTTTACGGATCACATAACTTTTTAATTTGCAATGAATCACAACCATTCGGAATTTTTATCGATTATCCTGGAAAAGTTCATTTTGATATCGGATATACGGATTTGGATACCTTAATGATTGAGCCTGAGATGATGAATCTAGATCTTTATTTAATTGAAGGTCAGAATGTTCTAGAAATTATACAGACTTTTAGAACACTCATCGGGCAAAGCTATATCCCACCAAAATGGGCTTTTGGTTACCAGCAAAGTCGTTGGAGTTATGAAACGGCAGATGAAATACGAGAAGTCGCTCACCATTTCAAAAAACATGAAATCCCATTAGATAGCATTTATTTAGATATCGACTACATGCAAAACTTAAAAGATTTCACAGTTGATCCTCATAAGTTTCCTGATTTTGAAAATCTGGTAGCAGAGTTAAAAGAGGAAGGAATTCATCTGATTCCGATTATCGATGCCGGTGTTAAAGCAGAAGCAGGATATGAAATTTATGATGAAGGCATAAAAAACGGATACTTTATTAAAAATGAGGATGGAACACCATTTGAAGCAGCTGTTTGGCCAGGAAAAGTTCATTTTCCAGACTTTTTAAATAAAGAAGCACGCACTTGGTTTGGAATGAAATATAAAACGTTAATCGATAAAGGCATTGAGGGGTTTTGGAATGATATGAATGAACCATCGATTTTTTATACGCCAAATGCGATGAAACAAGCGATGGATTCAGTGCTGGAAAATAAAGAAAAAAATATTGATTTAGGTTTGTTTTTCGGTATTAAAGATCAATTTAGTAATATCTTAAATAAGCCAGAATACTTTAAAGAAATGTATCATGATACAGACCAAGGGTTTGTATGCCATCATGAGGTTCATAATCTTTATGGATATAATATGACACGTGCTGCTGCGGAAGCTTTTGATGTGATTAAAGAAGAGCGTATGTTGTTATTCTCACGTGCCTCTTCAACCGGAATGCACCGATTTAGTGGAATTTGGACAGGCGATAACCGTTCTTGGTGGTCACATTTATTATTAAATATTAAAATGATGCCATCTCTTAATATGTGTGGATATCTATATAGTGGAGCTGATATCGGGGGATTTAGTGATAATACAACCGAAGACCTGTTAACAAGATGGTTACAGTTTGGAATCTTTACACCATTAATGCGTAATCATACGGCTAAATATACAAGAGCCCAAGAACCGTATCGTTTCAAAAGTATGGATGTCATGCGTCATTTCATTTGCTTACGCTATGTATTGGTGAATCATTTATATAGTGAATATATGAAAGCTTGCTTAAGCAACACTTTATATTTTAAAGCGTTAGCCTTTGAGTATTCGGATGATATTTCAAAAGAAATAGAAGACCAACTCCTACTTGGAGATGGACTCATGATTGCACCTATTTATGAACAAAACAAAACAGGACGTGTTGTCTATTTCCCAGAAGAGATGTTATGTGTTCGTTTTACAACTGAAAAAACGTATCAACTTGAATTAATGAAACAAGGGCATCACTATGTTAGCATGCCAATAGATCAATTGGTTATCTTTATTCGTCCTAATCATTTATTAATTTTAAATGATGAAGCACAAAATGTGTCTCAGCTTGATAATCATCAAATTGAAATCATCGCTCATGTTCAAACAACGTGTGAAGGACGTTATTATGAAGATAATGGTCTAGTTAAAAATCCAAAACTAGAAGATGGATTAAGTCAAATCAACATTAACATTGAAAATAATGAAGTAGGTACACAGTGGCAAAAATCAAAGAATAGCCAACTGAACCACGTCACTTACACTGTGTATGATGCCAAGCAAAATGAGATTTTCATTCATACTGAAAATTTATAAAAAAAAAGGATTCTCAAATTTTGAGAATCCTTTTTTAAGTACACTTTATTTAGTTAGTCAATTTTAGACTTGTCCTAGGAAAACTTGTACAACAAGTGCGACAATAACAACAATAGCTGAAATAATGAATCCGTGAAGCATAGGAAGGAAACCTGACTTCGTAACATCGCGAATATCTGTTTTTAATCCAATTGCAGCTAGTGCCATGACCATAAAGAACTTACTTAATGTTGAAAGAGTTGAGCTTAGTGCCGCTGGGATAATACCAACACTGTTTAGGATAGCTGCCCCTAAGAATAATAAAATAAACCAAGGGAATATCTTTTTTAAATTAATTTTCTTTTGTTCACCTGATACGGCTGAATTTTGTTTTTGTTTTAATCGTTCATTTAAATATGAGAAAGCTAATACAACCGGAATGATTGATAATGTACGTGTTAATTTTACAATCGTTGCAAAATCACCTGCAGCATCGCTATAAGCGTATCCTGCGGCAACAACAGAAGATGTATCGTTTACAGCTGTACCTGCCCATAATCCGAATGCCATATCACTCAATCCAAGTGCTGCTCCCATAATAGGGAATAAAATAACCATTACAACATCAAAGATAAATGTTGCAGAAATAGCATAAGCGACATCTGAATCTTCAGCATCGATAACTTGTGATAAGGTAGCAACAGCCGTTCCACCACAAATTCCTGTTCCTGCTGAAATTAATGAACTAAGTTTCCAGTCCATTTTGAAAAGCTTTCCAAATAAATAACCAAATCCAAATGCTGCTGCTAAAGTAAATACCATGACAACAAGTGAGTATTTACCAACATGAATAATTTGACTAATACTTAAGCTAGTTCCTAATAAGACAATTGCAACTTTTAAAAGTTTTTTTGAACTAAATGTAATTCCAGCTCTATATTTTGTATCATCCTTCATAAAAAAGTTAAGGGCCATCCCTACTAAAAGTGCAAATACACTAGCCCCGATGATATGAATATATTGATTTAGTAACGTTGCGATAATAGCAATCGCTAATGAAAGAAGAACCCCAGGTATGACTTTTTTCATAAAAACCTCCTATTTTTTAACATAACTTTACAATAACATGCAAAAATGTATAAAATCAAATTATACATTTTTATATGACTATAATATTTTTTTATAGGAGGTACCTATGATTGATTATCGATTACTTACTTTTATTGATGTGTGTGAAACAAGAAATTTAACAAAAACAGCGAAACACTTATGTTTAACACAGCCTGCTGTTACACAACATATTAAATATTTAGAAGAAACTTATAATACGAAATTATTCGTTTATGAAGGAAAAAAAATGCAGATTACAGAATCGGCACACGCCCTTTTACAGTATGCATTAAAAACACAGGCACTGCTCAAATCAGCTGAAGCTGAAATATATGAATTAAAAACAAAACAGGTGAAGTTAAATTTTGGCGCAACATTAACGATTGCAGACTATGTCATGCCAACGATATTAGATGCACACTTAAAACGATTTCCAGACATTCAACTTAACTTTAAAGTTCAAAATACATCCCATTTAATTGAAGATCTTTTAAAAGGTAAAATTGAATTTGCATTCATCGAAGGTTATTTTGACAAGGAACAATTTGAACACCATTTACTAAAGAAGGATGATTTCATTTTAGTAACATCAATTAATAGTGCACTAAATGAAACAATTACATTAGAAGAATTGAAGAAGCAAAGACTCATTATTCGTGAGTTTGGATCTGGAAGTCGCGATATTTTAGAAAAATTATTGGCTAATACTAATAGTTCACTCAATCAGTTTAGACAACTTGATGAAATTGGAAGTCTAAAACTATTGAAACATCTTGTCAAACAAAACCATGGTGTCACGTTTATCTATAAAGAAGCTGTCAAAGAAGAATTAGAAAGAAATGAATTAAAACAAATTCAGATTGATGGAATTAACCTCAGTCGAGAATTCAATTTCGTCTACTTAAAATCATCCTTACACAAAGAAAAGTATCAAAAATTTTTTAGGTTTGCCAAAGATAAGTTAACAGATATTGATTTATCAATTGGAGAAGGATAATTTTTAAATCGAGAATTAAAGTTAGTTGACAAAGAAGTAATTGGTGAATAAAATGGAAAGATATTTAGTGATGTATAGATAACAATTAAAACATTACACTATTAAAATGGTTATATTTATTACATCATACTGACATTTTTTCTGATGAGAATTAAAGTAAATGAGTGAGGCAGTGAATGAGTAGAAATTTTAGTTTGTTAGGAAGAGATAATATGAGGAGAAGGTCAAAATTCAGACAATTAATTGGCATTTTGATGGTATTACTTTTTATCATAGCCCCTAATGATTGCATCAGAGCATCCGATAAAATAAAAGTCGCTTTTTATGAATATTATCCGTATTATTATCTGAATGAACAATTACAACCTTCGGGTTATTATCATGATTTAATGAATTTGATTGCAAATGATTTGAATCTTGATTATGAATATGTTGATGTCCCTATTAATCAGGCTTTAGATAAGTTAAAAAATAAGGAAATAGATCTTTTATTTGGAATTTCCTCTACTCCCAAAAGACAAGAAGAATATCTGTTTAGTAAGTATTATATTAACATTAATAGAGTTGGATTGTTTACTAACCACAATATTAGATATGGAGATTTAGAGGCATTAAACGGAATGACGATTGGGTTTATTGAAAATGAACAAAATTATCAACGATTGTTAAATATGCTAGAGGGAAAAAATATTAATGTCAATCTGAAAATTGTCGATTCATATGAAAGTACTTTAAATTTATTCCGTCATCATCAAGTAGATGCTATTCTTTATTCAGCTGAATATACAGATTTAGATAAGAAGTATCGTAATATCTTTGAATTTTCTACAGGCTCTTTTTACATTGTTACAAATAAGGAAAATAAAGAGTTGATGACGAAAATTGATTCTTATTTCGAACAATATGATTCCCTTCCAAATAATCCGATTCATAAGCTTTACGATAGTTATTTTAATTTATATAAGCAAAAAAGTGATTTATTTATTTTGATTATTACTATATTAATTTTAATTATACTGACATTTGGATTAAAACTAATGTTGGATCAAATGAAAATAAAGAAGAATCGTCAAAAGATTTTAAATGATTTAGAACAAAATAAATTTTTATTATACTATCAACCTATTATAAATCCCAATACGAATAGAATTGTAGGTTGTGAAACGTTGTTGAGATATCAAAGTGGAGTTAAAATTCAAACGCCATACTTCTTCTTAAAACAGATTGAAGAATCTAATATGATGTATGAAGTGACGATGTGGGTTTTAAGAAAAGCGATTGAAGATTACGATACGATAACGTCATCAAATGACAATTTGGAGAACAATTTTTATCTCTCTATTAATGTCTCATTTAAGGAATTACAGGATGCTAGATTTTTAACTGATTTGGAAGAATTAATTAAAGTGACAAATGCTAATCCACAACAATTTTGTTTAGAGATAGTGGAAAGATTCCAATTAAGCGACGTTGAAAAAATTCAGGATATTATTTTAAAACTTAAAAAAATAGGATTTAAAATTGCCATTGATGATTTTGGTGCTCAATATTCCAACTTCGATGTATTAGAAATGATTGATTATGATATGATTAAATTAGATAAATATTTCATTGATGATATTGAATCATCGTTTAGAAAAAGAGAAATTATGAAATGTATGTCAAATATAACTAAAGAAAATAAGATCATCATGGTCATAGAGGGAGTAGAAAGTTACGCTCAAGTAGAGATGATTAGAACTTTTGATAACGATACGATGTATATTCAAGGTTATTATTATTCAAAACCAGTACCATTGGATAAAGTGATTACTTTAAAAATAAAATCAGAAATATTGAATAATAAAAGTAAAAATTCAGTGATAAAAGGTTGATTTAAAGAACCGATAGTGTATTTTTACGTACAAAAACGCACCATTAACGAACAAAAAATCGAAAAATGTCGGAAATTGTGTTATTTTTTTGGTAGCGACGTGAGGTTACTTATCTGTTCACGAATATCATGTCCAATTAAAATCCCTTCTAAACTTAGAAGGGATTTTAATTGGACATGATATTGTTAGGATAGAATATATATGCATAGAAGCCTAAAGAACTGAATTTTAATTTTAAAAAAGTCATTAATTTCATGATGTTGTATTTCTTTAAAATAATATTACGAGATTAATGCATATCAGTTAAATTAAAAGTCGAAATTAAATAATACATGATGCACAATATACAAGATAGTATTGATTGTTAATTTTAAATTTTTAAGCAATTTGCTGTGAAAGTTGCTTACACTTTTCCAATATTAAACAATGAATTAATCTATCTTCTACAGTGCTACCTTGGATTGTCAACACTAAACTAAACAACTTTTTTAAGAGTATTTTGACGATATTCAACTGGGGATAAATATCCCAGTGAAGAGTGGATCCTATGATTGTTATACCAGTTAACGTAGTCGGCAAATTCATAACCTAGTTGTTCTTGGGTTTCAAATATCTGATGGTTTACAAATTCTGTTTTGATTACTTTATAGGTCGCTTCTGCAACAGCGTTGTCATAGGGACATCCCTTCATACTTAAAGAGCGTTTAATTTCAAATACCTCTAAAATCTCATCAATGATTTTATTCTTAAATTCGTTACCTCGATCCTTGTGGAAAATCTTGATTTGACTTAGGTTAGTTTGGACTGTACTGAACGCCTTCTTAACTAATTCTGCATCCTTATTAGGCCCAGAGCTATAACCGATAATTTCACGATTAAACAGGTCTACAAGCACACAAAGATAGTGCCAGCGATTTTTTACACGAATGTACGTTAAATCACTGACAAGAACGTTTAAATGTGGTTGTTCATCAAAGTTACGATCCACGATATTTTCAGTGTTATCTTCGTTACATTTAGCTGTATGCGGCTTAAATTGAGCAACGGTATAATTCGATACAAGGCCTTCTTGTTTCATGATACGACTAATACGACGACGTGAAACTTGTTGTCCCATCTTTTTTAACTCTTGCTTAATTTTTCGAGTCCCGTAATTATTTCGGCTTCGACGAAAAATCTCAATGATATCAGTAACCAGTTGAGTTTCATCTTTCTTCGGTTTAGACTCATAATAATAAGTGCTACGAGGCACATTAAGGACTTTGCACATCGCTGAAACTGAATATTTGTGTGTATTGTTTTTAATCACATTTATCTTCGTCCTAAGATCAGCGCGGCTTGCTTTAAAATATCATTTTCCATTTCCAATTGCTTAACTTTTTTACGAAGTTGGATTAACTCCTGTTCTTCTTCTGAGCGGTTATCTTTCTCCTTAAAAGAACCTGTAGAAGTTGACTGTTTAATCCATTTATCGAGTAAAGACGATGAGATATCGTATTCACGAACAATATCACATTTACGTTTCCCATTTAAATAAAGCTGGACTAATTGGTTTTTAAATTCATCTGTATACGTACGGCGTGGTCTACGAGTTTTAGTTTGGGTCATGTTAAAGCTCCTTTAGATTGATATTATTTATAATTCTACATGACCTTAAAAAAACTGTCTAATTAATTGTAACCTATCCAAAATTATATCAAGGGAAGTAATAAAATATAATCCATGTCAAAGCAGATGGATTGCAACCTATATTAATAAATCTAAAGTACCAAAATTAATTGAATCTGCATTGAATGAAGTAGCGTAGCAATAACAGATAAAAGAAAAAATATTAGAATATGATTAAAGAAAAAAAGATTAATCTCAATTTAGTAGTCATCTACTATACTCAGATTAATCTTTTTCTTTATATTCATTTTCCTGTAACAGTTGCGGACGTGGATATTCTGGTGGAGATGGGGCGTTCCGGTTATTATTCACGTTCACAGTATATTTTACAATGATTTTTATTAACCGATTAAGATTATTTATAGTCCAATGAGGATAAATGAATTTGAAGTTATTTTTTTACATGGTATATTTGTTTTGTGCAAGGGAGAGGATCTTAATTTGTTTTTAAAAAAAAGAAAATTGGGGGATGAAAAAATGAAAAAAATCGCAAAAAATTAACAGCTTTAACAATTGTTTCAACATTAGCCAGCGGAGGGGCTATTTTCGCTAATGCAGCAGTTCCAGATAATGTTACAGATAACGAGGGTGTTTGGGAAACCGTTACAGCTAACATCGGGAATGCTCGTTTATCATTTGGAACAGTTACTGTAAGCACGAATTCACTAACAGGTGGAGCCCATGCAGAAACAGCGACATATGAGGGAAAGGCGACTAAAATTTCTGCAACAATAAAAACAACTTACAATAATGGGGCTGCTGTTGGTCCTTCAGCAACAAATTCAGCAACAAATACAACAGCAGTTAGAACTGATACTGTTCGTTTATTTGGAGCAAGTGGTAGAAAAGCTACTGCATCAGGATCAATTACATATAATGGAGAAACTCAAACAGCTACGGTTAGTAAAAGTTACTAGTAATCTAATATAGTTGGTTAGTTCTCTTTAAGAGAAAAATAAAGTATCTTCTCCCTATACCATTATCTTAAATGAAAGAGGTATAATATGTTTAAGAGAAAGTATGTCGCTGTTTCAGTGGGATGTATTTTAGTTATAATTGTGTCCTTCTTTTTATCTTTTAATACAAATTTAATTGATTCGAATATGAATTCTGACTTGGATCTGAAAAATACCAATTATTTTGAAGGATATGATACGGTTTATAGTGTAGGTGTATCCAATCAAAATTCAGATACAGACCTAAAAAATAATCAGCAATTGGCCGTAACTAACTTATCTGAACCATTTAATTTCTATTTTAGGAATCAGGGTAAGGATAGAAAAATGGTTATGACGGTTTATTATAATTATGAACAAATTGATTTTAAATTGAACTTAGAGGATGATTATACGAACCAATATGTTTTTGATATAAAAGATGGTGAACTCATCGAGGAAACACTTTATTTAGATTCAACAATTGAAATGAATGAGTGTATGAATAAGCTAATGATATCCTTTACCTCTGGTTATGATACACATCAGTCGGATTTAGATACTTATCCAACGAATGAGTATGGAATAACTACAATCTATGATTTGTTTTTTACAAACAATTTCGAAGAGGGCAATGATAAGGTTGATGCCGCAAGTTCAGAACCAATTATACCTAAAAATGTTTTTCAAGATTTTGTTTCAGAACCGTTGATTATTAATATGGATTATGAAAATAAATTACAAAATCAGAAGTTGATTTCAGTTCCTGAAAAGAATTTACAGGTACAACCAAATGAAAAAGTTAATTTAATGTACAATATTAGTAATAGTGAATCTAATTTAGCGCTTATGATATTGACAGTAGGTTTTGAACAAGTAAAAATTAATAATAAATATTACGAAGTCATTGAGTTAAATGAATCAAATAGCGTATTTAATGATTCTTTTGATTTTGTAGCTCCGTCAGAAGTTGGCAAATATGAAGTAATTGCATATCTTATTTATGATCCATTTAAGACAATGAAATCAACTTCTCTTTTCAATTCAACTGTTGGACATAGTTATAGATTTACTTTGGAGGTCATGGATTAATCAATGAAAATAAGTGAAAAATAGATTAAGTATAATAAGTATTTATATTTAATCTATTTTTTAAATTAATAATTTAGTGCTAGTATAATTTTATGAACACGCTTAAGTTAAGCCACTACAATAGGCTTGGTAAAAGGATGTGTCAATATGAAAAAATATAATGCTAAATTTATCAAACATATACTATTTCATCGCCTAAGAATGCTTATGAAATGATTAAAGAACAACTAGAGGGATTAGATCGTGAGCAATTCATCATTGCTTGTTTGAATACAAAGAATGAACCAACGAATATTTCAGTCGTATCAGTTGGAACACTCAATAAAGCCATTGTCCATCCAAGAGAAGTATTCAAAACAGCCATCCTATCAAACGCAGCTAGTATTATGGCATTTCATAATCATCCATCAGGTGAAACAACACCATCACAACAAGATATTCAAGTAACTAACCGCTTATATGAGGCGGGTGAGTTACTTGGTATCAAGCTATTAGATCATCTCATTATCGGAGATGGGACATTTACATCATTAAAAGAAAAAGATTATTTATAAGGAGCTAAGTGATTATATTCAAGTCACTTAGCTCTTTTATTGTGTAATCAAGAAGAGAAAGAGAGTGGAAGTCTGGAGTCATAAAATAATGGTTTGTATTAAAGAAGTATATCGATATCTAACAACAAAAAGTATAATAAATCTATATATTTTATACCGATTATGACAAAAAAAATAACCGATTAGGAAATTCTATTTATTAAAAAGATAACAAATGGTATGATTTTAAAAGAGTGGAAGAGGAGGAGGATGGTGGAAAGTTCTACAGTAGTTAGAAAAAATTTGGGAGAATTAATTGCTACAACCATTGCATGTTGGATTCAAAAAAGAACTTCTATAGATGAATTAGAATATTTAAAAATAAAGTTGGGAATCGAAGTTATTCTGATTAATCTTATGAAAGGGATTATTGTCTATGGGGGGGCTTTAGTGTTAAATATATTTTATTTAACGTTAATTTTTCATAGTTCTTATCTTTTTATAAGAAGTAAGTCTCATGGTTTACATGCAGAAACAAGTGCGAATTGTACTATTATTAGTGTTATTTTATTTGTTCTATTACCGTATATTTCGAAAGATATGATATTTAGTGACTTTTTTATTTTTATTATTTTTGTTATCTCATTTTGTTGCTTGATTTGTTATGCTCCAGCAGACACAGGTAATCAGCCATTAATTGGTAGAGAAAAAAGAGGGGAATTGCGCAAACAATCTCTTATAAGATGTGTAATTCTTTTGTTGATTACATTAGGTGTTCAAAATAGTATAATGAAGGTTATGATAACATTGGGAGTTATCTCTCAAATTATTTTTATTTTACCAGTAACTTATAAGTTATTGAAAAGGAGTTATAATAATTATGAAAAATATGAAGAAGAATTTAATGAATGAGTTCAAACAAGGTGCTGCGAAATCCTTGGGGAAAATAGCATCAATAACTGGTGATGCGGCTACTGATGGTGTATGTATTGGTTTTATTTATGAGCCTAAAGTACCTAAAGAATTATTGGCGAATAAAGCTTTAAATAAATAATAGGTACAGATTTTTTAAAAAAATCTAATCTTTTGATATAATATAAGCATTAAATTATGGAGGGAATTTGATGCTTATTTTTTTTATACTGTTTTTAGAATTACTTACGTTATTAATAGGAGTTAATATTTTATCTGATGATGGAATAGGGATAAAGAATTTTTTGCTATGGTTATTATTGATTCAAATCATTGGTCAATTTTTTTACATGGAAATAGGGTTTTTGGCAATATTTTTGGTTCTGTTCTTTTTAATCACATGTTTAATTATTAAATCTAAGAAGATTTTCTCCAGTATTTTAATCACTTGTTTACCTTTGGTTACCCTCGTTGTTACCAATTATTTTGCTCAAGTGATGGAGATGTATGTCGTCAAAGACCTTTTAAGCTCATTCATTGTGAATTATGATAGAGAAATAGTTGCTACGATTCTTACTTGTATTTTAACGATTTTAGTTTGCTATTTAACAAAATATGTGATAGGGAAACTTCGCAGATTTATTATTTTAGAAAGAAAATATCAGATTTTAATCCTCATTTTTCTTTTATTTATGATAGTTATTTTTTATGTCAATATATTTATAGGTCAAATTCAGGGGTTTAGTAGTGAACATATTACACTTACAAGTATACTTTTTTTTATTTATGCTTGTTTATTATGTGGTGTTTATCTGGCTTTAATTTATACATTAAATAAAGATTCAAAAATGAAGCAAGAACGAGTTTTGAATCAACAGTTACATGATTATACTATTCAACTTGAGCAATTGTATAATAATTTAAATAGTTTTCGTCATGATTATCTTAACATTTTAGTGAGTTTAGAAGAAGGTATTCGAACAGAAGATATCGAGATGATAAAAGGAGTCTACCATAGAGTAATTAAACCGACAGAACAAATTGTAAAAAGTAATGATTATATTTTAGGGAAGGTCCGCAAGGTTCATATTGTTGAGATTAAGAGTTTACTGGCCGAAAAAATTATTAAATCTCAAGCTAAAGGAATTGATGTAAGAGTAGAAATAGAAGAGATTATTGAGTCTATTTATATGGACGTATTTTCATTCTATAGAGTTTTTTCTATTTTATTAGATAATGCTATTGAAGCTGCTAATAGCGTAAGTAATTCGTATATTTCAATTGTATTTATCCAAGATAGAGATATTCAAAGAATAGAAGTAGAAAATACTTGTGAACATCAGGAGATAAGTTTGAAGGATATTTATAAAAAAGGGCATTCTTCGAAAGGAAGTAATAGAGGCATTGGATTATATAATGTCCAACAAATATTGAATGATAATAAATATTGTACGTTAGAAACCTTTTATGAATTAGGGGTATTTACACAAACTTTGATTTTAAAAAGGGAGGATAGAGAATAATGGAGATTTTTATTTTAGAAGATGATCCAATTCAAAGATATAGATTAGAAAAAATTATTAAGGAAGCTTTAGAGAAGAGTAGTATTTTATATAAGAAAATATTTGCTACGGCTAGACCAGTGCAACTTTTAAATGAGATTAATTCTATAGGAAATCATCATATCTACTTTTTAGATTTGGAAATTAATAATCATTTAGGAAAAGGATTAGAGATTGCTCAGCTTATACGTGAAAAAGACCCTTATGGAACAATTGTCTTTGTTACTACTCACTCAGAATTAGCTCCTAAGACATTTGCATATAAAGTTTCGGCTCTTGATTTTATTGAAAAAGATCAATCTGATTTTGAGTTTAGAAAAAGAATTGAAGAGTGTTTAATAATTGCTAATCAATACCAGCAAAAACCAATAAGTGAAGATTCTTTTATATTCGAGAATAAATATACGAAATTTCAGATACCATTTTCAGAAATTTTGTATTTTGAAACATCTGAAATTCCACATAAAATTAACTTAGTAACATCTAAAAAAAATATTAGTTTTTATGGAAAGTTAAGTGATATTGTTAAGATGGATGGTCGTCTGTTTAGCTGCCATAAATCATTTGTAGTAAATATACCAAATATTATTAGTGTCGATAAGAAGAATAAATTAGTCTATTTTAATAATGGTATGTTTTGTTTTGTTTCTCGAAGATTATTAAAAGAAGTTGAAAATAAGATAGAGGAATTAAGGGTTAAAAAATTCTAAAAATAATATTGGTTTATAATTTATTATAGAATTCAAGATATAGAGTTTATAGCTGATCAATGTTAAATATTAAATTACATAAAATCTAAACCGTTTAGGATAAAAAATATACATTTAAGGATAATAGTATTCTATTATTTAAACATAGTTTATATAATTCTAGATGTTGATTATTATATAAAGAGGAGAGGGGGTTCATGAATAGTAGTAGAAAAGATATATTGAAAAAGCTTGGGGTATCTAGTGCACTAGTAGGAATTATTGGGACAACGGGAGCTCAGTTTTTATCTCCAATTATTGCTAAAGCAGAAATCGAAAGTACAGTAGAAGAAGTTAATAATATAAATTTAGTTACAGAAGATTTTGATTTAACTCCGTTGTATGATTTGATTCAAACAGGTGTATTTAGTGAGTTTGCATTTAATGAAAGTGGTCAACTTATTTTGAATATTTCTATTGAAGAAGCAACCGAACAATATCAATTATCTGAATCACAGACTACTTTATTATCAGATACATTAGAACAGTGGAGGAATTTAACTGGAGCTCAAAATTTATCTGCTAACGCAAGATTGCATATTAGTGGAGTAAATATATATTTTACAAATTACGATGTGAAAATGTATTTATCTAGCGTTATTATGATGGGACCAGCAGCAGTTGTTGCTGCAATCACTGCCGCTACTACGTTAATAGGGACACCCATTGCCGGTGCAATAGCAGCAGTTGTTGGAAGTTTCTCAGCATTTGCTATTTGTGCAACAGTGCAAGATGCATTAATGACAGGAAAAGGTTTTTATATTGGTTTAACTGGATGGGGAATTTGGTAAAGAATAATGGAGGCTTTATTAGATGAACCTTATCGAAGATTTTTTTAAAATATTAAGTAGTACTTGTGTAGTTCTTTTAGTAATAGTATTACTTATTGTAATTTATCGAGTATTCAAAATAGGAATTTTATTATTATTGGATAAATTTTTAAAAAAATAATTATTTTAACTAATATTATAACAATTAGAGATATGATACAATTCTAGAAATGGTTTAAAATAAAATATAACCATATATTATCTCTTTGAATAGTGAATCAGGAGGTAATATAGATGTCGAATGTCGCAAGTAAAAGAATAAATATTGTATCTATTAAAATGGTAAATGTGTCTAGTTTCCTTTATCAAACATGTACCATTTCATCACCAAAAGATGCTTATGAGATGATAAAAGGTAGGCTTGAATCACTTGATCGTGAACAGTTCATCATTGCTTGTTTGAATACAAAGAATGAACCAACGAATATTTCAGTCGTATCAGTTGGAACACTCAATAGAGCCATTGTCCATCCAAGAGAAGTATTCAAAACAGTCAACCTATCAAATGCTGCTAGCATCATGGCTTTTCATAATCATCCATCAGGTGAAACAATACCATCACAACAAGATATTCAATTAACCAATCGCTTATATGAGGCGGGTGAGTTACTGGGTATCAAGTTGTTAGATCATCTCATTATAGGAGATGGGTCCCCTGGCAGTGAGTAAAGCGAACAATCCTCCGCTGCTAGGGTATGGAACATTTACATCATTAAAAGAAAAAGGTTATTTATAAGGAGCTAAGTGATTATATTACCGTCACTTAGCTCTTTTATTATTCCATAACTAATAGGGGGGAGAAACTATATTCAGTATCACAACTTATCGATCAGTTTACTGTTTCAAATAGCTAATAATCATAATCAGTATTTTATATTTTCTAATCGGGTAATCTCCGGAACTTCAAATTACTGTTCAAGCTTTTGTAATCTATTAATCTTATAAAAAACACTCACAATACCATATACTAACAGATCAATTAAAGTGATTGATAGGAAACTTCAAGTTGTTAAAAGAATTGCCTTTGTATAATATAACTTTTATTAATTTTAATCACGTATTCTCAGTATTTAAAATTTAATTCAAGTCAAAAGAAAAAATCCTAGTAGCTTAGTCACTAGGATTTCCATCCAGTTGTTTATTGTCATAAATCACAAATGAATCAGTAAGACTATATCATCATCTAACTAAAAATAGTTTTTTACTATTTAAATAATTACTTATTTAAGGTGTACTAAATCGATTTCTTCTTACTTTTATTATTTTTTCATTCTAGAGATATCAACTAGCGTGGGCATTCTATTATCGAATCTTTCTACTTCTATTGTCCTCTGATATTCAAAGTCTAGGTTATAGACTGTAATAGAATTTAGTGAGGATTTATCTAACCTTTCCTGTGTTAGAATAGTATTAGTTTCAAAGTTTACACCTACAATGCGGCTATCACCGATTTCTATCATTGGAGTGTTATCTGAACCCAAATTATCAAAATCTAACTTTAATAATAAGTTATCCTCTTGATATCGTGTCGATTCATATCCCTCTGATTCTTTACTTTTTTCACAAGATATCTCTAAGTAAAGTTTGCCTTCTTCTTCTTCGAAGAACGAGAGTGGTGTACACAGATTTCTATCTTTAGAATTAGTTTCTGAGTAGTTTACTTGTGTTTTAACTTCTAAATTTTCATCTACCTGTTTTATGGTAAATTCACCTGTATTTAATCCTTCACCTAATAGAAATAAATTATCCTTATATGGGTAAAAGTAGATAATATCACGTGCTAGTAGTAAGTCTTCATTAACATCTATAGAAGATAATAAGTTAAAATTTTTATCATATATCAAGATTTTTTCTTCACTTGAAATATTTTTATTTTCATCCAATATAGGTTGAGCGCTATTAGCATATACATAAATCTTATCCTTAAATACAACACCATTCCAAATATGAAGGTTACTTTCTAATTCAAAACATTTCCAAGAATCTTCTAAATAACAAAATCCTGAATTGTAGGCTTCACCATCAGCTGCAAAACCATTATTGATGACAATAAATAAGTTTTCGGAGTAAGGATTAATACGCTCATATTTTTGAGCTATTGTTCCTACTTTATTTAATGACTGTGTTTGATTATCATATGACAATATAGTTGAAGTCTCCGGATAGCTATCAAAATAAACTATATTTCGAGTTTGACGCAATACTGAATATCCAACACCTTCACCTTTTGGAAGTTTAACTTTATCGATAATTTCACCATTCCCATTGGAATATAATAAATAGGATGGAGTGTACAGATCATTACTTAAAATCTGCAAAACTTCAAAATCTTTGGGTTGTTTAAGTAATGTATTATATCCTATTAAAATGAAGCCTACAATTAAAATTATAGTTACAATTATTACACCAAAAAGATTTTTTTTCATTCTTATTCCTCTATTTCACTTTTTGATAGAAAAATACATTATCGTCCCATAAGATTTGTTTTGGAGTAACCCCTACGATATCGTAGCTCCATGAACTATCTTTGTAATGATCTCCTACATTATAGCCCGCATTAAGCCAAGCTTTATATACTAATTTAGAACAATACCATTGATCAGTGCTATTTAATGTTGTCAAAATAGTATAGGGCTTACCTATTTGTTTAGCTGCGTAATTTACTGCTGTTTTATAATTCGATTGTGTAGCACCACCTACATAAAGCTCATCGGTATTAACCTTAGCCCAATACGTTCTATAACTCACTTTACTCTTAACTCCCTCACCAGGATTTGCTTCAATTACTGTATTTTTATTGTAATCTACAATTCCAGCATGCCCATGATTCCAACCTAAAGTTTTAGAATCTAGAGTAATTAAAATATCCCCATAATTTTGCCACTCGATAGTTGTTGTTCTTCTAGCATCTGAATCTACTAGGGCTCCTACACTTTCTTTTTTCATCTCAGTAATTGCATCAATTTCGTCTCTATTTAGATCAGAGATGACTTGAAGAACAGCACTAATTGCATCCTGTTGTTCTTCTTGTGGCAATTTTTCGACTTCTTCTTGATTTAATTCTCGAATTCTTTGTGAATATGATTCAATCCCTTCTGATCTTAGTAAGGATTGTTCAGGCATTTTTACTTCATATTCTGAATTCTGTGCTGCTTGGACACTCATAGAAGAATAAATTCCTAATAAAGTTGTAAACATAAATAAATACTTTCTCATTTTAACCCCTCCATTTTTTAAATTAAATAATTATTAGTATAATTTTTCGATATATTCCTTTTTACAAAAATAATTCTTCTAGTCTTCAGATTTGTAAATACTATCTCATTTTATAGAAAAATAATAAATAAAGGGAATTAATGTAGAATTATACAATCATTATTCGAATAATATATTATCAATAAATTAGTTTTTAAAAAACTTAATATGCTTAATCGGTTATTTAATACTCTTAAGTGGTTGGGATAAGTCAGTGTTTTGAGCACAAAAATACTAAGCTTTTAAGCTGTGGATTGTCAACACTAAACTAAACAACTTTTTTAAGGGTATTTTGACGATATTCAACTGGGGATAAATATCCCAGTGAAGAGTGGATCCTATGATTGTTATACCAGTTAACGTAGTCGGCAAATTCATAACCTAGTTGTTCTTGGGTTTCAAATATCTGATGGTTTACAAATTCTGTTTTGATTACTTTATAGGTCGCTTCTGCAACAGCGTTGTCATAGGGACATCCCTTCATACTTAAAGAGCGTTTAATTTCAAATACCTCTAAAATCTCATCAATGATTTTATTCTTAAATTCGTTACCTCGATCCTTGTGGAAAATCTTGATTTGACTTAGGTTAGTTTGGACTGTACTGAACGCCTTCTTAACTAATTCTGCATCCTTATTAGGCCCAGAGCTATAACCGATAATTTCACGATTAAACAGGTCTACAAGCACACAAAGATAGTGCCAGCGATTTTTTACACGAATGTACGTTAAATCACTGACAAGAACGTTTAAATGTGGTTGTTCATCAAAGTTACGATCCACGATATTTTCAGTGTTATCTTCGTTACATTTAGCTGTATGCGGCTTAAATTGAGCAACGGTATAATTCGATACAAGGCCTTCTTGTTTCATGATACGACTAATACGACGACGTGAAACTTGTTGTCCCATCTTTTTTAACTCTTGCTTAATTTTTCGAGTCCCGTAATTATTTCGGCTTCGACGAAAAATCTCAATGATATCAGTAACCAGTTGAGTTTCATCTTTCTTCGGTTTAGACTCATAATAATAAGTGCTACGAGGCACATTAAGGACTTTGCACATCGCTGAAACTGAATATTTGTGTGTATTGTTTTTAATCACATTTATCTTCGTCCTAAGATCAGCGCGGCTTGCTTTAAAATATCATTTTCCATTTCCAATTGCTTAACTTTTTTACGAAGTTGGATTAACTCCTGTTCTTCTTCTGAGCGGTTATCTTTCTCCTTAAAAGAACCTGTAGAAGTTGACTGTTTAATCCATTTATCGAGTAAAGACGATGAGATATCGTATTCACGAACAATATCACATTTACGTTTCCCATTTAAATAAAGCTGGACTAATTGGTTTTTAAATTCATCTGTATACGTACGGCGTGGTCTACGAGTTTTAGTTTGGGTCATGTTAAAGCTCCTTTAGATTGATATTATTTATAATTCTACATGACCTTAAAAAAACTGTCTAATTAATTGTAACCTATCCAACTTAATGATTAGCTTCTTTTTGATACTATAGAGCTTGATTAAATAAAATAAAAATCTTATTTGCATTATTACCAAATAGAAGGTGGAAAAACTGTATGGTTACTATCTAATTTTGAAGTTAAGTTGGATAATCGATATGAGAATTGTGAAGTATTTAAGTTAATATATATGTCTAGAATTATTACATATAGATCGATAGTAAGTAGTTAGAGATAATTTTAAAAAAATATTGTGTCAAAGAAAAGAATATAACAAAATATAGCTTTTTTTGTTAAGTAAAAGAAATTGTTATCCTGCATAAGTGATTGTAAAATATACTAGAATCATGATTCTATAGTATGACTTAAATTTAATTTTACAATAAGTGAGGATGATAAGGATGAAAATGAAAAATATTTTTTTATTAGGAATAGTAGGTGTATGTTTGTCGTATGGGACAGCTAATGTCTCTGCTAGTGAGTTAACGAAAGTAATAGGAGGAGGGAGTTATATTATAGGTTCTGAGCGTTTGGGTGTAGGAAGTTGCTCAGGGGTTAGTACAGTTTATACGGATCAATATACTAACTATCAAGCTCAATGGAAACGAGGGTGCAGCAATAATAATTTAGTATCAGAGTATTACATGTATTATAGTGATATGATAGATATGGGAAGAGCTAGTTCAACTAATGGAGAAGGGACATATCGGACATCTGCTTGGACCAAAAATGTTAAAGGTAGTTACTCAACAGCAGTATCACCAACCAATGTATGGACGAAATCTGGAACTAACAAAGTGAATTATGATTATACTAGTAAATAAGAAGTCTAATAAATTAAAAGAGAGTCTATTTATGGATTCTCTTTTAATATAGGAGGGAATAATGAGGGTTATAATTTATTTGATTTTAACAATCCAATTTTTAATGAGTTCTTTTATTAGTATCTCTAACTTTAAGGTTCAAATGGAGAATAATCTTTTATATGCCGATAGTACCAGTATTGCATTAAGCATTAGAAATCTTGATGAGGATAACAGTACTATCATTCGTATGTTAGAGAATTTGGCTGAAAAAAATAATCTTGAAATTTACAAACATACTTATACAAGTTCAAGCAACTTGGATATATATGCTTCTGACTGTTCTTTGGGAGGAAAAGTTCAGTTAAAACAAGGAATTTATCCTGAATCAGAATTTGGATCTTATATTTCTACTACTCCTATTTCCTCAATAAATGATTCTAATCAAGTAGGAATAATCAAAAGTTTTAATGATAATTTAACAGTTAATATTTATGATTTTTCAAATCTTAAACATTATGATGTAACAGGGGTTTATTATCTTAATACAACAAATGTAAATAAGATAGAATTATTTATTGATGATTTAGATAATAATGGAATAAATGCACAAATTATTGATATGAATTTTGGCATTGAAGTTAATAAGATAAAGATCTTTTCTAATGCAATTGAAATATGTGTTATGTTATGTGGAATGTTATCAATTATCCATTTTATCATTCGTGAATTGAAAAATATATTTATATATAAGATGGTTGGTTATAGTAATATGGCAATTACTAAGGAAGTATTGAAGAAGATATCAATGCCTTTTATTTTATCTGGGATGAGCATGGTTCTGACTTGGACTTTCATTTATTTAGTAAATAGCTCGTTTGATTATTATTTAAATATTTTATTTTTACAATTTAAAATCTTCATTTTTTATATGGTAATTTATTTTATCACTAGTTTAATTTTAATCAATATTTATTTATATAGATATAGTGTTAATACGATGATTAAAGGTAATAAACCATTTTATTCGATGCTTATTTTTATAAATTTTATTTTAAAAGTCAGTTTCCTCCTTATCTTTTCTCAATCATTGGTACAGTGCATAGATGTTTCAAAAGAATTGATTGAAGCTAAGCAAAGTTATGCACAATGGGATAAAACTGAAAATATTTTTAGAATTAATGTCCAGTATACAGGTTTAGAAAGTACACGAGATCAAAGGGAAATCGATTATTATAATAAAGCTACTAAGTTTTTAAATGAATTAATTAATCAAAATGGATTTTTATTGGATACTTATAATTTTATGCCCGGAGAAAATGGGTATATTTATGAGAATAATTATTTTTCAAATATTCCACCGGAGATTGCGCCCAATGGTAGGCGAATTACAATAAGTGAAAGTTACCTAATATATAATCCTATTGAAACAGTAGAAGGAGTTAATGTTCTGGAAAGAATAGAAAATGAACCATATACTCTAAATTTACTTGTTCCAGTTCAATTTCAAAAATTTGAAGACAAAATCATTTCTATTTATAAAGATGAATTTTTCTTTAGAGTAGTAGAGGTAGATAATTCATATCGTCAAATGCTAAATCAGTTACCTAATAAAATGTCAAAAAGTGATGTAAATATTAATATTATATATGTTAAAGATAATCAATCATATTTTACATATCAATCTCATATAGCAAGTGAAACTAATAATTTAATTATTGATCCGATTGTAACAATATATAATGAGTATTTTTGTCATGCTTCTGACTCATTTGCCTATTTAACGACCTCTGCTTATTTTGAATCGACATCAAAGAATCCTTATAATGATATTGTTGCATTATTATTAAATGCTAATTTAAATTCTATTTCACAAATTTCATCTGTATATGATGAGTTAGGACATGAAATAGCTTCTTTAAATAAAACGATTAAAGAATGTATTATTTTAATGGTAGGATTATTGATTTCTAATTTTTTAATCATCTATCACTTTATATCTAATTATTACGAGAAAAATAAATATAAATTATGCTTGGAAGAAATAGTAGGATATAGTTTTAAAGATAGAAATAGATGGGTTTTGTTGACGATTATTTTTCTTAATTTAATTCCAATTTTATTTAGCTTAGTATTATTAAAATATAAATTAGTTATTATTAGTATTATTTGTTTGATTTTAGTACTAGAAGTAATTATGGTCATGATTTTCGGAAATAAATTAAATAAAAAAAATTATGCTCAAGTTATTAAGGGGGAAGATTAATAATGATTATAGTTAAAAATATATCAAAGAGTTTTAAGGAACGAGTCATTATTGATAATTTTAGTTTAATAATTCATGATGGTGATTTTCTGGGAATAATTGGTTCTAGTGGTTCAGGAAAAACGACACTAATCAATTTATTAAGTTTATTAGAAGAATCTGATGATGGTGAAATCACGATTAATAATATCGTTGATCCGACCTCAAAAGAAAGAATGTTATTAAGGCGAAATGTTCTAGGAAATATATTTCAAAATTACGCACTTATGGAAAATTGTACAATAAAGGAAAATTTAAAAATAGCTATTCGCTATCAAAAGAAAAAAAAATATGATTTTAAGGAGGTATTAAAGAGAGTTGGATTAGAGCATATAGACTTAAATACTAAAATTTATGAGTTAAGCGGAGGAGAGCAACAACGTATTGCATTGGCGAGAGTTATTTTACAAGATTCTCAATATATTTTTGCAGATGAACCGACAGGAAATTTAGATGAAGAAAATACAGAAAAAGTTTTTAATATATTAAAGGAATTAAATCAAGAAGGCAAAACTATTATTTTAGTTACACATGATAAAGGATTAGCAGAGCGTTGTAAAAGAATTATTCATTTATAAAAAAAGAAGTATAAAACTAAGGTTCTTTGTCAAATAGTGTTGCTGATTAAATTGTGACCTATTACAATGAATGACTGAATTGAAATCCTAGTAGCTATGCTGCTAGGATTTTTAATTTAGGTTTTGTTAGATTTTGAATCATGAGAATACGTGATTTAATTACCCTACTAGTGGAGGAAACATGCTTCGCATGGCAGGTGACCCAATGATAGAAACTGCGATATCCAAAGGCAATACGCTTAATGACTTTGATTTTATTATTGATGCCTTCGATCGGACCATTCGTATAGGGTGTTGTTAGTGTATTTTGAATATAAGATTGATAAGTTTTAAAGGTTTGAAAAGCGGTTTGAAGTTCAGGAGAAATCAGAGGATGTTCTGTTTCAAGTAAATGATTAAATCGCTCGAGGTTTTTAGTTTGGAGGGCGAACAGTAAGTCTTGATAGAGCTCGTAAGTAGCTTTAAATTCAGGAGATAAATCAAGTAAGAAGTTTAAGATATCTATTTCACGCATCGGTTGTTTGAAACAATAGACGGAACGATAGGTTGTGGTGTTTAGTAAAAGATGAGATTTTAAAAACAATCTCCAATAACGTTTAAACTTACGGGCATGTTTCTTAAACCTCTTCATGAATCGAATTCGAGTTTTATTGAGTGCACGAGAGATGTGTTGGACAAGATGGAACTTATCCAGGACAATTTTGGCATGAGGAAAAAGCTCCTTAATTAAACTGATATAAGGGGCGTACATATCGATGACAATATGTTTGACACGTGAACGAGCTTCTTTTGAATACCGTTTGAAATAAGCCTGAAGCGAACTTAAACGGCGATCCTCGCCGATATCAATGATTTGTTTAGTGTCGGCATCACAAAAGATAAAAGACATATGACCTTCAGCAGATTTAACCGATTTAAACTCATCAAAACAGAGGTTTTCAGGTAAGAAGTTAAGGTTTAATGTTTGAGATTCATAGAAACGATGGATGATCCGATTAACGGTTGAATGAGAAACTTGATGGCGACGGGCAATATCGCACTCTGAAATTTTATTTTGAGCATCTAAAGCAATGGCATGTTTGGTGTTATAAGGGATATAACAGTTCTTTTCAACAATAGATGTTTTTAATGTAAAGGTGGATTGACAATGCCCACAATAATAACGCTGTTTTTTAAAACTAAATAGGTATCATGGAGTGAGACCTTTGGAATGACAATTCGAGAAGTTTTAAACCCGTGCTTTTTAAAATTGGAATCAAAAAGAGTGCCACAGTGTCCACAATGAGTGGGTTGATAAGATAAAATTCCTTTAAAAACAAAGCTAGTGATTCCATTAACTTTAACTTCTTCAAAATAATCTTCAGGAAAGATGATATTTTTATCTTTAATATTTAAAAATTTTCTAGTAGAATATGAGTGAGACATTAGAATTTATCCTTTCAATATTGTTTTAGTCGATAACATTGTAACAGGATAGAGACTTGATGTCTCTTTTTTGATGCCATGAAAAAAGGCGTTGCTTAGTCAGCAACACCAAATATTATAGAACCAAAACTAATTAGGGTTTTATACTTTTTTTTTTACTGATTTATATCGATAGAATAGATTGATTATTGATATAAAAATCCAATATTAGCAATAATCTTTATGAGACGTACCTTTTTCCGCTAAAACTTAATTTAAGATAAAGATTGATATAAAAAATCTTTTTTTGTAAAATATTGGTGTATGAAAAGGGGATAGAATAGGGTGATAGAATGTTTTTGACGGTGGGACAGAAGTTAAAGAAATACAGAAAATTATTTAATATAAAATTAAGTATGTTTGAAAGATATGGATTTAGTGCAGCATACATTAGTTATATAGAAAATAATAAAAGAATACCTCCATTTGAAACGGCAAAAGAAATATTTGAAGCATTAGTTTGCTTAACGAATGGTGAGATAGTTAAGCAGATTACTGTAGAGGATTTTGTAAAAGATGAGTATGAAGAAGCGGAGAGTTGGGTAATTGTAAACTGTAATTTGGATATGGCTTTAAATAATTATAAACAGTATTATGAAGTATGTAATAAATATAATTTAAATAACTATTTAATAAAATTAGATGAAATTTTAGCATATTATTATCAATCAATAAAGAAATATTTTATATCAAATGAATATTTCACGAATTGTATTTCACAATTAAAAGAAATAGATAAGAGAATTGTAAAGTATTATATTGAATTAGGCGTCAACTACCAAGACTTAGGACTTTATGAAGAGTCTCTTTTAAATTTAAATTTGGCTTTAAAGTGTATTAAAACGCAAGATTTAGAATATATTTATCGAATTTATTACGAATTATCTAGAAGTTATTACTATTTAAAAAAATTAGATGATAGTTATTTATTAGTAGATAAAATAATAGATAATTGCCCTTTTATTCAACGAAAAGCAGCGGCAATATTATTAAAAGAAAATATTTTAAAAGTAGATGGAAGGTTGGAAGAAGGAGAAAAAATTTTAAAACAGTTTATAGAGAAGCAGTTATATACACCGTATTTAAAGTACGCTTATCATAATTTAGGATGCAACCTAAATGATCAACATAAGTATAGAGAAGCATTAGAAGTTTTAAATCAAGCTTTGGCGTATAGAACATCTAGCAGTGAAATCGCATTAACAAATTATCTAATAGGTGAGGTTTATTATAATATGAAAGACTTGACTAATAGTAGGAAGTACTATAGTCTTTCGCAAGAGATGGTATTAAAAGAGGGGACTTTTGATCATAAAAAGACTGTGGTTGAAAGATTGATTTCTTTATATTTTGATGTTGGTGATATGTATAGTATAGAGCAAGAGTTACAATTAATTGATCTTATTAGTCATGAGTGTCATTATCGAGAATTAAAAAACATAGCTAAAATTAATATTTTAAGATGCTCAGTATCTAATGGAGTGAATCTCACTCCTAAGCTGAGGGATTATGTAATAGGAAATTAATGATTAACAAATGAAGTATAAATTTTGTTAATTAAAATAAATATTAAATTGAATAAAATAATTATAAAATTAGTTTATAAAATTGGATCTAGGTCAATATTTTGGACACAAAAAAGTTAAGTTTTTAAGCAGCTTGTCGTGCAAGTTGCTCACATTCTTCAGGTGTTAAATAATTAATCGATCCATGCATTCGTTTTCGATTGTACCAGCCCTCTATATACTGAAACAAAGCGATTCTAGCCTGTTCAAATGTAATATATGTTGTTTGATATACTTCTTCTTTCTTTAGAGTGGCATGGAAAGATTCGATACAAGCATTATCGTAAGGACATCCTTTACGACTGAAAGACTGGATCATCTTAAGGTCTAAAGTTAAGTCTTTAAACTCTTGGCTGGTATACTGTGATCCTAAATCAGTGTGAAGAATAATCTCATCTTTAGGTTTTTGAGAAACATAGGCATTCTTTAAAGCTTTTACGATAATATCTGTGGTCATTTTTTTTGAAAAATGATAACCAATAATTTTCTTTGAATGTAAATCCATCACTGAAGCTAAGTAGCACCAACCTTCTTTTTGAACGTAAATATAAGTAATATCGGATACCCATTTTTGATTAATTGAAGTCGTCGAAAAATCCTGTTCTAGAATGTTATCACGTTCTAAAACAATTTCCTTAGATTGTTTATATGGAGTATACTTCTTTTGAATAATCGAAGCTAAACCGCTTGATTTCATTAATCGCTGAACACGTTTCAAACTAACAGAGAATCCTTCTTTAATCAATTGACGATGTACCTTAATAGCACCATATCGACGCTTACTTTCAAAATAAATTTCCTTAATACGTTCAAGTAGTTGTTGATTTTCATGTTCCCATTTAGATTCCGTTTGATGCTTCGATTGATAATATGTACTTCTTGGAATATTCAACACATCACAGAGCTGTTTAATATTATGTTCCGAACGATGTCGATCGATAAACTGGCATAAATCAGACTGACTTACTTTCTCGCGAATATGGTCATAGCCTTTTTTAAGATTTCATTTTCCTCTTGAAGACGTAACATCTCTTGTTTCATGCGTTTAATCTCCTCAAGTGTAATGGCAGTATCATCGATTGAGGCAAGAGGAGAAATTTGTTTAATCCATTCCCTACTAAAGGTGGATACCTGCTATCGCAGAGTAGGGGACCCATTTATAGATCGTAACTTCTGATACACCATATTCACGACTAAGGTCTAAGACTTTCCGTCCAGTTTTATAAAGTTCAACAACCATAGATTTAAATTCAGCATTATATTTTTTCATACAGACACATCCTTTTATTAAGTCTATTGTAACGACTTAACTTAAGTGTGTCCATAAAACTAAGCCTGTTTTTGAGGCGTTATTTGATACGTATAGTTTCGTTAATAACAACCCCGTTTCACAATCCATGGAAGCTGTTTTGTTAGTCATGGACGAGCAAGGTTTAATGAAGGAACAAGAAAAACTTCAAAAATTCTATGATAGTGTCCGTGTTCGTGCCGAAGGAATTGATAACTTAGAAGCGAAACAAGACATTATCATTCAACTATACGATAAATTCTTTAAAGTTGGTTTTAAAGATACGACAGAGCGCTTAGGAATTGTCTTCACGCCTGTTGAAGTCGTTGACTTTATCATTCATTCCGTAGATGACGTGTTAAAAAAACATTTTGGTAAATCAATTAGTGATGAAGGGGTTCACATTTTAGACCCGTTTACGGGAACTGGAACCTTCATCGTGCGCTTACTTCAAAGCGGACTGATTAAAAAGGAGGATTTACTAAGAAAGTATACGCAAGAATTACACGCTAACGAAATTGTACTATTAAGCTACTATATTGCAGCTATTAATATTGAGGAAACCTTTCATTCCTTATCAGAAGGGGATTATAAGCCATTTGAGGGCATTGTTCTTACTGATACCTTCGAAAGTACAGAGCGAGAGCACTCCCTTGATAGCGTCCTTTTTAACGAAAATAACGCTCGCTTAAAACGTCAACAAAAAGAACCGATCTTTGCAATTATCGGAAATCCACCATATTCTGTAGGTCAGAAAAATGCTAATGACAATAATCAAAATCAAAGATATCCTATTTTAGAAGGTAAAATAGAAGATACTTATGCTAAATATTCTAAAGCAAATTTAACAAAAAGTTTATATGATTCTTATATTAAAGCCTTCAAATGGTCGAGTGAACGTATTAAGGAAAAAGGGGTTATTGGTTTTGTAACAAATGCTTCTTTTATAGATAGTAATAGCGCAGATGGTTTAAGAAAATGTTGGTATGAAGAATTTAATTATATTTACATCTTTAATTTACGTGGTGATCAACGTACATTAGGGGAAAAATCACGTAAAGAAGGTGGAAAAATATTTGGTTCTGGAAGTAGAACACCAGTAGCTATCACCTTATTAATCAAAGATGGCTCAGATAATCATCAAATCTTTTATCACGATATAGGTGATTACTTATCTCAAAAAGAAAAATTATCTATTATCGCTAATAATAAATCAATTTCTAATTTAACATGGACTCAAATTATCCCAGATATTAATAACGACTGGATTAACCAACGCGATGAAAATTATGAAAAATATATTTCTATGGATGGAGAAATTTTTGCAGATAGAATACCTGGAGTAAGTACCAGTCGTGATGCATGGGTATATGATTATTCAAAAAAGAATGTTAAAACAAAAGCGAATACATTAATTGATAATTATAACTCAGAAATAGAACGATTAAGCACCATTACAGATAGTAAAGCAAGGTTAGCTCAAGTTAATAACTCAAATGATTTTATAAAATGGAGTGTAGGATTAAAAGAGAGTTTTAAAAATGGAAAAAATATAGTAGCAAATGATAATGAGATTATTTTGAGTATGTATCGTCCATTTGCAAAAAAATTCTTATATTATCAAACAGAGATTATCGAACGTCCATCTAAATGGAAAAATTTATTTAAAGAAGATAATAAAATAATCTATGTAACAGGATTAGGAGCGAGTCGTGGATTTTCTTGTCTTGTTGTTGATTTAATTCCAAATTTACACTTAATGGATACAGGGCGTGGTTTCTATTGGAAAAACACACATACAAACTCATTAAATATTAACAAAGATATTCTAAACAAATTTGATTTAACTGAAGATGATATTTTTGGGTATATTTATGGAGTATTACATTCAAATGAATATAAACAAAAATACGAAAGCGACTTAAATAAGGCATTTCCTCGTATTCCGATTTTAAAGAATAAAGATGCATTTATTGGGGTAGGTAAAAAACTTACTGATTTACACTTAAATTATGAGAGTGTAGCACCTTATGAAGATGTTGAGATAACTTATAAATCATCAAATCCATCTTATAGAGTAGAAAAAATGAAATTTGGTAAGGTACGAGATGAAAATAGAAAGTTAGTAAATGATAAGAGTATAATCATCTTTAATAGTGATATTACGATTAGCAATATTCCAGAGAAAGCGTATGAATACATGGTAAATGGTCGTTCTGCGATTGAGTGGATTATGGACCAATACCAAGTAAAAACAGATAAAAAGTCTGGAATTACAGATGATCCAAATCTGTTCTCGGAAGATGAAAAATATATTTTCAACTTGTTATTAAGTATTATCAATGTTTCAGTTCAAACAGTAGATTTAGTTAATAGTCTTCCAAAACTAGAAATTATTGAGGATTAAAACTTGGAGATAATATGTCTAATTATTTTATTATGAATAAACTCCCGTTTTAAAATAAATTTTAAGTATATATTATTACCTTGAATAATTATTTAGGAGGTAGTAATATATGTCAGCTATCGCAAAGCGTGTAAATATTATTTCACTTAAAATGATAAAGGAATCTAGTTTTCTTTTTCAAACACGTACCATTTCATCACCTAAGGATGCCTATGAGATGATTCATGAGCAACTTGAAGATTTGGATAGAGAGCAATTCATCATTGCTTGTTTGAATACAAAGAATGAACCAACTAATATTTCAGTGGTAGCAGTTGGTTCATTAAATAAGGCTATCGTTCATCCAAGAGAAGTCTTTAAAACGGCTATCCTGTCAAATGCAGCTAGTGTCATGGCCTTTCATAATCATCCATCGGGAGAAACCACACCATCACAACAAGATATTCAACTAACTAACCGCTTATATGAAGCGGGTGAGTTACTCGGTATCAAATTGTTAGATCATCTCATTATCGGAGATGGAACATTTACATCATTAAAAGAAAAAGGTTATTTATAAGGAGCTAAGTGAGTATTAAAGTCGCTTAGCTCTTTTTATTATGTCGTAATTTAATAAGGAGGATAAATTTATGAGCCATAAATTAACGATTTGTATTACTGAAACATTGGAACGTCTGATTGAAGTAGAGGTTGATGACATTGACTGTGATCCGATTGAATATGTCAGACAACAATATCTTGATGAAGAAATCATCTTAGATTCTTCAGATTTAGTTGATACTGAATTTAGAATATGTGAATGATTTTGTTGACATCAACCGACAATATATTCCATAATTAAATGACAACAAGAATTATGGAGGTATATACAATGTTTGATGTTTATTATGAAGAAGCTGATGAGTAATATATTTACTCAATGATAAAATTTAATGAAGTAGATAGAAGAACCAAGTGAACATAGAGTTTGCTTGGTTCTTTTTTATTTACCTTTTTAATAGGAGGAGTTTGAAATGTTAAAGTGGATTAACGTGAAAGAACTGGTTCGATTAGATTTAGATGAATCAAAGTCATTAGGAATTATGAGATTAGATTGGTCAGGATCAACGATAGATGAAGTTTGTAATCAGTGGTATCCATCAGAACAGTTTGATGAAGTTATCACAAAATATGATATCTCTATTCAATCGTTACAAGAAGGGTTAAATGAATTAATCTTTAATCAATTAAATGTATTTAATCAAGTCATCGAACAATGTGGAGGTGAAGGATATAGTTATGAACAGACATTCAAAGTTGAAACAAGTGATTTCAATTTCTTCATTCGCTTAAAACCTGTAAGAGGTGAATATAGTCATATCTTTGTTTATTATCGTTAAACAAATGAAGGAGGTTTAAAGATGGCAATTGTAAATAGAATGAGTCTAAGAACAGAGGTGGTATATAGTGATGATATGAAACATCGCTATATAATAAGGAAAGAGTGGGATAAAAATAAACCTAAAGCTACCATTATCATGATTAATCCATCAAGTGCTAATGAAGTAGAAATTGATCATACCACTATGAATGTGATTAATAATCTGAATCGATTAGAGTATGGAGCTGTAGATATCACGAACTTATTCTCATTGATTTGCCCTAAGATAAGTTATAGAAAATCAATTGGTGAATTAGTTGAAGATGAGAATGATATCTATATAGAGAAGTCATGTTTAAAGTCAGATATAGTTATCATTGCTTGGGGTTCAATTGGAGAAGGGAGTAAGAAAATTACAGGACGACAGGAAGAATTACTAGAGAAACTAAAACCATTTAGAAATAAGATGTATGTGATCTGTGATCCTTATCGGAGTATTCCGATGCATCCCTTATGTCCACGAATTAAGAATCAGTGGCGTTTAGTTAAGATGTATAAGGAGTAATCATTAATTATTCAAAATTAAATTCAATTAGTATTAATTATGATTTAATACTTAACCAATCCATTAGAAGACCTAGCCAATAAGGCTAGGTCTTTTACATAGGAACAAAGAAAGGATGAAATAAGCAATGAAAATTTGGAAGTTAGAACAGTTAAAGCAAGAAATGAATGTAGATGAAATGGTCTTAGCGAAGGCAGAAGAGATTCTCAAGGTCTTAAATGTTCATTATGGGGATGACCGATTAGTGACCGATTTAGGTGGCTATATCTTGTTGGATATAGAAGAAATTCATATATTCATTAATCAACATTCAACATTAATTCCTGAATACATTGAATCCTTTGAAGGTCGAGATTCAAATCAATATGTGGAAGTACTGTTCATGTTATCAAGTGATGATCATGTCGTGCTTTATTTGTTAAAAGAAACATTAGATAAAGATTATCCAACATTAGTTAAACAGTATGAAGCATTAGAAGGAGGGGAGTAAGATGTTGTATTGGTTAAAAGTCATTGCATTAGTTCTAGAACTTATCATGGAAGGTTTGAGTCAAGGAGAAGCTATCCATCGAGTGGCTGGACGATTAGGACTAGATCCAGAAGAAATCAAACGTTGGATGTAATAAAGGAGGAGGAAACAATGCAACGATACATAACAAGTGGAGTCAATGAACAAATCTCAATAGACATACAACTGTTTTGCTGGTACTGCTATGAGGTAGTTAAAGCGACAGGTAAATACGACTACCTACAAGTGTTTGAATTGAAAACGGTTGGAGAAGATACACAACAAATTGAACATAGACAAGAAGTACCAGAATACAATCAAGTTTATCAACTAAAGTCAATTAATCCAATCGAGCAGAAGATCTTCATCATTGATGAAGGAGAATATGCCACGATGTTGTTAGCAGAAGAATATTAATCAAAAAAGACATAGCCTATCTTATTTAATTTAGAATTTCATTAATGAATTTAAATCATTTATTCATTAATAAAATTCCATTAAAACAATAGGTCTATGTCTTTTTTTTCCCTCTTTCCCTATATGAATAAAAACGGAGGGAGATAAAAAGGGAGTGTAGAAACTAAGTGAAATCAATAAAAAATAAATAAATTCCCTGTTTCCCTTTAGAAATAAAAAAATAAATAAAAGATCTAATCAAATCTAATGAATAAAAATAAGATTGACGTTTAAAAAAATGAGGGAAATAGGGAAAGTAGCTCTCAAAGTAAGTAAGACCAAGAAAAAAAGTCTCCCTAATCCAAAGGGAGACTCAAAAGATGTAAAGGGAAGAGGGAATTCTATTCCGGGAGGATATGAAATAGCTTAACACGTTTATGCGATTTAGTTGGATCACATTCACTAATTGTAGTCAGTAGCTCATAGAATAGATTCAAAGAATTATTCTTATTGATTAAGAAACAAAGTGTTTGATTAGATTCGGTAACATCGAAGAAATAACGTTCTAATGGATAGTTTTGAGTCTCCTCCATATATAAATTATTCACCTGATTTAAGTATTCTTGAAGTAACTCTTTGAATTGTAATATTCTTTCAGATTCAACATCTGGTTTTAGTCGTAAATATATATGAACTAAAGATAAAGGTATAAAGTTTTTTTGTTTTACTTTTCGGTAACAAACTGGTTCAAAAATATCGAAATCTTTTATTAGCTTAGATAGCTGTAAAGAGGTTTGTTGAGGAGCTTTCATTCCTTTTAATACATAGTGATGGCCATTATATTCAATACCAGCTAATTCTAGATCACGTCGGATAGATGCATCTGATAAATGATTTAGACCAAATTCATCAAAGACAGATTTGATATCTGCAAATACGATACCATCATCTTCACCAATTGAATCTAGTATCAGATTGATAAGTGTCTGACGAACTTTCTTCATAGTATCTTTTTGTCTTCTTGGACGTTTAGTTTGGTGTTCATTAATCATAAAATAACCTCATTTCTCACAAAGAATAAATTACCATAATATCCATTTTATAGGTTTTAAGTGGATAAAAAAACAGGTATAAATTTGAACCGTAGCCTGCCGGCCCGCTAACTTAACTTATGTCAATAAAATATAATAAAATAGATATTAATGTCAATAAAATCAGTTAATTTAATGAATTTTGATGTTTTGACATCAATAAATTGCCATGCTAAACTTCTAATTGTTCCGGAACGAGATTTGTTTAGAGGTGATTTAAATGTGTGTGAATTATCTGAATGAAGTTTTAAATGAAGAGATGATTAATGAATTAATAAATGCTGGTCCTTGTTACTATAATGAAACTCCAAGCCGTTATACAGGGGTTGTCAATCAAATTGATTTTTATATCGATTATTCAAAAATGATACCAATAAGTATTATTCGAATTGAATGCGAAGACTTCCTTAATGAAAAGACAAGTCATCCACTTGTACTTTATTTAGACCAATCTAATCAATACACTAAGAAGTTATTAAAAAATCTTCAGATGACATTTAATGATCCACTTGTTCCACAATTTGAACGTTTAGTAGGTTGTGAATTAAGTTTTGAAGTAACGTGGCTTGATGAAAATCAAAGTTTTATTATGGATGCCTGGTTAATTAAACATAATTCTAGTTTAAATGATAAAGTAGTCACTCATTTAGGAAAGTTAGATGAACCTGTTATCTTAGACAAAGCAGATTGTGATTTACTAGATCCTAATTCTAAGGTTAATCAATTAGAAGCAATTAGAGTAGAGGATTACGTCGATGATTGGGATGAGTTAGATGAATCTTATTATGCTAAAGTAGCGAATCAATTGTTTTAGGAGTGAGACATAATGAAAAATGTAATAAAAAGGCCACAAATGGAAAAAGAAAAGAAGAAAACGTACTTGCCATATCCAAATATTTATCTGACTAGCAGGGGTGTTTTCAGAAAAGAAGAGCTTAAAGATGAAGAACCTAAACATCATTGGATATCAAATTATATCAATTTAAAGGAACATTCATTAAATCTTGAAACAAATCAGCATGAAGTCACAATTGAGTACCTACCCCAAGGTTGTAACACTCTTAAGGAGATAAGTGTTTCAGGGGATGAAATTGCAACTTTGAATAAAATTGAACGTTTGTCTTTATATGGTGTTGATATTAATAGCTATAACAAGGGTGACATATTAAAGCATTTACGAAATTGTAAAGCATCAATACCATGTATTAACAATCATTCCGATTTAGGATTTGTTTTAGTTGATAATGAGATGGTGTTTAAGCACCATCAACTCATCAGTTTAGGTAAAAAGCAGACTTCTAACTATAATGGTGAATTAAACATTGAGCCTAAAGGTTCTCATCAAGAGTGGTATAGATTAATTAAGGAAGAAGTTCAAGGGTATACGCCTCTTGAACTTGCAGTAATCATGGGATTAGCCTCTGCAACCATTGGCTTTATCTCAAAAGAATTATCTGTTGAAAACTTAATTGTTAATCTAGTAAATGATAGTTCTACTGGAAAGACGACGGCTTGCCAATTAGCTGCCTCTGTCTTTGGTTCACCCATCTTGAAAGATAATGGTTTGGTCATGAGTTGGAATTCTACATTTAATGCCTTACAAAACAAAGTAGCAGGAAATACAGGGGTTGTCGTTGTCTTTGATGAAGCAAGTATGGCTAGAAATGATGATTTTACTAAGGCTATTTATTCTTTAGCAGAAGGAAAAGAAACTGCCCGTATGCAGAAGGATGGAGTAGTCAAGCAATCAAAGGTGTGGAATACGCTTATTATTTCTACCGGGGAAAAATCTTTATTTGAGGCTTCAAACAATAATTCCGGTTTAAAAGTAAGATTGATTGAGTTGAGTCATATTGTCTGGACCAAATCAGCAGAGAATTCTGAAAAAATAAAGCAAATTATATCTAATCATTATGGTTTTGCGGGCTACATGTATGCTGAAGAGCTTTTGAGACGTGGTAAAAATCATATTGTAGAAGGAATATTACATTGGAGAAGTGAAATTCGATATAAAATGATTTAAATTAAAATTTTTTTTGATTATTAAGTTATCTTTTAGGATTGAAAAATATTGATTGTTTTTTTTGTCTAATGCAAGAGATTTAATATTTTGTTATAAGTATATATTATAGATTTTATGATAATAATTTATTTTACTTATGGTTGCGATGGGATTAAACTATAAGTGTGAAATTCATTAGGAGGTTTTGACATAATGAATAAAAAGAGACTGATTGAAAAATATAATCCATAACAGTAAAAATAAGAGCGACTTAGGCTTAATCAATTTATATGTTTATTTCATGGTGATTAAACATTTTAAATAATCTAATTTTTTAGCTAATAATGACATGAGTTTTTGAGATATAAGTTACTTGAGTCAATAGATACTAAAGATACAAAGTAGATTATAGGGTTAAGTCGTGAAAAAATAGACATCATAAGAATAGACCGTTACTTTGAAACTTAGAGCGGTTGAAATAAAGATTTTTAATAACTCATTAGTTAGTATAATCTATTTCAATATTAGTTTTATTATCTATCAAAATTTCTTTAAAATTTGTCAAAAATAAAAGGAGATCAAATTACTTCGTAAGGTGGTCGAAAGGAGACTTAACATATGTGTACAGCATTATCATTAACAGCAAAAGATGGTTCACATTTATTCGGTAGAAATATGGATATTGAATATTCATTTAATCAATCAATTTTATTAACACCACGTCGTTTTGATTATAAAAATCGTGCAACAGGTGAAATGAATCAAACAAAGTATGCGATTATTGGAATGGGAACCATTATTGATGAACATCCATGTTATGCAGAGCTTTTTAATGAAAAAGGATTAGCGGCAGCAGGATTAAACTTCCCTAACTACGCACACTGGGATGAAAAAGCAATCGAAGGAAAAACAAATATCCCTCCTTATGATTTAGTTTTATGGGTCACTTCAAATTTTGAAACAGTTAAAGAAGTAAAAGAAGCTTTAAAAGATGTTGTTTTAGTTGATGTTCCAGTCAATGAACAAACTCCAATTGCTCCTTTACACTGGATGATTTGTGATAAAACAGGTGAAAGTATCGTTGTAGAAAAAACAGTAAATGGTTTAAGTGTTATGGATAATAAAGTAGGAGTTTTAACGAATGCGCCAACTTTTGATTGGCATTTAACAAACTTAACTCAATACATGGGATTAACGTCGACACAACCAAAAGATATAACACTCGGAGAACAAGAATTACATCCATTAGGGCAAGGGCTTGGTGCTTTCTCATTACCAGGAGATTATTCATCACCATCACGATTTGTTAAAGCTGCTTTCTTACGTAATAATATCGATTATGCAAATGTTAATTACTCTGGAATCAGTGAATTCTTCCACATCTTAAACGGAGTTGCAATGGTTCGAGGATCAGTCGTTACTCCTCAACATTTAAATGACATTACGTTATATACATCTTGTATGGATCAAGAACGTGGAATTTATTATTACAATACTTATACAAATCATACGATTTCATCTATTAATATGCATAATGAAGATTTAGACGCAAAAGAAATTAAATCATTTAAATTTAATGATGAATTTGCTGTAAATTTACAAAATTAATAAAAACTTATTTATTAAAAAGATGCTCCTTAAGTTTTAGGAGCATCTCTAATGAGTCATCTAGAAAGGTCGATTTTTATGAAGCAAACAATTAGTAATTCATCAATAGATAGAAAAAAATATTTTATTATTTTTGTCTGTATGTTTATTCAAGCGATTCCTTTTGGAATTGCTCAAAATATTCAACCACTTTTTGTTCCATATGTGGTTGAAAAATTTCATTTTTCACTAGCTTCTTTTAGTTTAATTTTCACATTTGGTGCAGTTGCATCTGCTATTTTCTCACCATTTTTAGGGAAATTATTTGGAAAAGTTAATATTAAATTATTATTTATTATAGGGACAGCCTTATCAAGCTTAGCCTTTGTTGGTTTTGGTTTTGCAAAATCGTTACCTGAATTTTATTTATATTCTGGAATTCAACAAGTAGGATGTGTCTTATTTTCGGGATTAGGTGTTCCTTATGTTATTAATAACTGGTTTCCAAATAAAGGACGTGGGAAAGCATTAGGAATTGCCTTCTCTGGTGGATCAATCGGTAATATCTTTTTACAACAATTGACATCACAATCATTAGCAGCTCAAGGACCTTCTGCTTCATATATGATGTTTGGACTTCTTTCTTTATTAGTTAGCTTACCTGTTATTTTACTCTTTATCCGTTTACCTAAAGAAGTAGAAGAGTCTAAAAGTGAAACAGAAGCAGTTAATCCTTTAATTGAAGATGAAGGATTAACTGCAGCAGAAGTAAGAAAAAATAAATATTTTTGGATTTTTGCTGTCGGATATGCAATTATGGCGATTGCTATCTCAGCATTAAGTACACAATATGCGACTTACTTTACAGGAGAATTACATTTTAGTGCAACACTAGTCGGAACACTTGGTTCTGTATTTGCCGCTTGTTGCTTGATTGGAAATATCGGTGGTGGAGTTTTATTTGATAAATTTGCAACTTTTAAAACAATGTTTATTGCCATGCTTTTACAAATTATTGCTATTCTCGCGATGTTATTAGCAGAATATATTCCAATAGCAGCTTTCTTATTTTCAATCGGTTATGGATTAAATGTTTACTCGTATATGTCTGCACCTGCATTTATGGCGAGTGATGTCTTTGGTAAAAAAGAAGCCAGTGTTAAATTAGGAATTATTAGTTTAGCATTTGCGGTTGGATTTGCTGCAGGGTCAAGTTTATTTGGAATGATTGTAGATCAAGTCAGCTTTACCGCTGCATGGATTACTTTACTAGGATGTACAGTATTTGGATATTCGTTATTATTAACTGGAATTAAAGGATATAAAAATAAATCTTTATCATAGTATAATAAAACTGAATTATTCATGATCATTCAAAAAAGCTGTGGTTTAGACTAAGATTTAGTCTAAACCACAGCTTTTTATCGTTTTTATCTTAAATTTGAGTCAATCGATGCTTCAACTCCCTAAAAAAGGGTAGACTCTCCCTCGGTGATGTGTTACTCTAAAAGACATCTTATTTTCAAAGAACGAATCGAGTCACTTACACTAACTGAATCAACTGAATCCTTTTTAAACAGTGATGGAAAATTTCTTTGTAGGGATAGTGACTACAGAGTTTGAACATGATTCTTCGTGAGTGTTTCACTTGCTTAGCAGCGATTTTAATGAGTTTTGTCCGTAAGGTTTCAATCTGCATCTTAGAAAACTCATGAGCTAATGTTAATCGTCTGAATCCATTGAAGAGATTGTAGGCTAACACGACCAGTTGAATTCGGTTAACATTTGTCATCAAGTGCTTATGATTGACTTTATCCATTCTGAATCTATTTTTACAGTCTTTGATATCGTTTTTCATCGTCCCACGTTTAGCGTATAGACTGATAACCATCTCTAGTCTTGTTTCCATGTTCATCACTAAAAATAAATAGTTAGGAATAAGTTCACCTGCTTTTCGTCTCACTTGAACGATGACACGTCTGGGTTGATTCCAACTCTTTGCTTGATAGGTAAACTCCCCATAGAATTGTTGAGAATATTGAAGCGAATAATCTTCTAAAAACTCATCCGTTACTGTTTTAGCTAAACGATAGAGAGTGGAATTTGCCTTTAAACGAATCACATAGTTTGTGTTTAACGTTTCGCATAACTAATAAAGTTCCTTATGAGCAAATCCAACCTCCGTGAACGAGTCGATAGCTCGATGTAAACTCCTTTTGATACCATGATAATAAGGGACCGATAAAAGAAACGATATTCCTTGAAGTATATACATTCCCCGCACGAAGCTCAACTTTTAAACCGTCTCCAGTTATTCCATAAAAAAACCATGAGAGGGTGAAAGCCTTGTGCTTGATAGTGGGTGTTAAAGGCATTCCCATATTGATGACCATATGTCTGAAAATGAGTGGAATCCATATCAAAAATAAAATGATTAGGAGCTTCGACTTGATAAAATTGCGACAGTAGTTTTTGATGGATGAGTTCAAATTGCTTGCTTGTTTCCTTCGTTAATCGATGAGTAAAACGAGATAAAGTCGGTTGAGAAGCTAACGAGGGCTTATCAAGCAAAGTTGTTAATAAAGGTTCAACTCGTCATTCATCCACATCATCAGCACAGTGATAACCAGCAATGGTTTGTTAAATTTGTTGGAGACAAAGGTCGTGATTCGTATGAGTTCGAATCGCTTGATCAGTTTCTAAATGAAAATGTTGTTGCAATAGTTCTGGAAACTTCACGTGATGCATAAATTCTTGAATTAATAAAAGTCCTGCATCAGATGTTAAATCTCCACCCTCGAAATTAAATTTAATCTTTTTATGGAAATGAAGTCGCTCTTGATGTATCATAAAAATGTAATCTCTCCTTAGTTTTGGTTTGGCGATTAAAACGATATCAAATGAGAGGTTATTTTCATAGCAAAATGCTTCACTTAAAAGGTGAAATAAAAAATAGAGAAAAAGCGTTGATTCCACTAAGGACTCAACGCTTTTTACATTTTTATGGTGAATAATTCAGGTTAAATTAAATTTTACTTGAATTTGTGTATAAGATAGTATTGTTAGGCAGATATTTAGAGGTGTACAGTGATTTTCAATAACTTCTCATTAATGTTGAATTTATTATAGTATTAGTCATTAATACAAACTAGTAAAAACGATAGGCAGGAATTATTAAAATGAAAATACTTTTAGATAAGATTGGAAGATTACCAGTGGGGATAATTGCAACAGCTATTGGGTTAGTTACACTTTCTAATATTTATTTTGGATTGGGATATACTTGGGTTAAGTATCTTTCAATTGTGATGGCAACACTAGTATGGTTAGCAGCACTTTTAAAGTTAATTTTACATTTTGAGAAAGTAAAGTTAGAATATAAACAAGTGATTCCTGCTAGTTTATATGCCACATTTGCGATGTTAACGATGATTTTAGGAAGTTTTATTGCTGATTACTTCTATGGTATTGGAAAAACAATTTGGTTAATAGCGATTGGTATACATCTTATTCATACTGTTATTTTTACTTATACACATGTTATTAAAAGATTTGATAAAGAATCATTTATTCCAACTTGGTTTGTTACCTATGATGGATTACTCGTTTCAACAGTTGTGGGATCACATATGCACGAACCATTAATTTCAAAAATTATTGTTATCTATGGATTAATTATGTTTATTTTGATTATGCCATTTATGATTTTCCGTATTTTCAAGCGTCCGCTAGCTGAACAAGTGTATCATACGGCAGCTATTTTAATGGCACCTGGATGTTTAATATTAGTCAGTTTGTTAAATGTATACCAGGAGCCAAATCCTTGGATTTTATATGTACTATACATTATTATTTTTAGTGCTTTTATTTATATTATCTATCATATTCCTCAATTCTTTCGCTTCTCTTTTCATCCAGGATTTGCAGGACTAACTTTTCCAATGGCGATTGGGACAGTAGCTACTCAACGTTTTAGTACTTATTTAATAGAACATCAACATCTCATAATAGGAGAGTTTTTACACCAATTAACGGGAATTCAACTTTATTTAACTACAGCAACAGTTGCTTTCGTTGTTTATAACTTTATTCGTATGATTGTTCAATCTTATCGAAAGTGTATATAACAAAATATAAAATATAATGTTGAATTTAAATCGATGATTGTTGAACTTTATAAAACTGGACGGAAAGTCTTAGAACTTAGTCGTGAATATGGTGTATCAGAAGTAACGATTTATAAATGGGCCCCTGCCCTGCGTTAGCAGGTATCCACCATTAGTAGGGAATAGATTAAACAGATTTCTCCTATTACCTCAATAGATGATACTGATATCACACTTGAGGAAATTAAGCGCATGAAACAAGAGATGTTACGTTTACAAGAGGAAAATGAAATCTTAAAAAAGGCTATGACCATATTCGCGAGAAAGTAACTCAATCTGAATTATGTCAGTTTATTGATCAACATCATCAAGAACATGATATTAAGCAACTTTGTGAGGTCTTAAGTGTCCCAAGAAGCACTTATTATCAATCGAAGCATCAAACTGAATCTAAGTGGAAACATGAAAATCACCAACTGCTTGAACGAATTAAGAAGATTTATTTTGAAAGTAGCCGTCGATATGGTGCTATTAAGGTACACCGTCAATTGATTAAAGAAGGATTCTCTGTTAGCTTGAAACGTGTTCAGCGACTAATGAAATCAGGCGGTTTAGCTTCGATTATTCAAAAGAAATATACCCCGTATAAACAATCTAAGGAACTTGTTTTAGAACGTGATAACATTCTAGAACAGGATTTTTCGACGACTTCAATTAATCAAAAATGGGTATCCGATATGACTTATATTTACGTTCAAAAAGAAGGTTGGTGCTACTTAACTTCAGTGATGGATTTACATTCAAAGAAAATGATTGGTTATCATTTTTCTAAGCAAATGACAACAGACATTATTGTTCAAGCTTTAAAGAATGCTTATGTTTCTCAAAGACCCAAAGACAAGGTTATACTTCATACTGATTTAGGGACACAGTATACCAGCGAAGATTTTAAAAACTTAACCTCAGAACTTAATGTCGTTCAATCTTTTAGCCGTAAGGGATGCCCTTACGATAATGCTTGTATTGAATCATTCCATGCCACCTTAAAGAAAGAAGAAGTGTATCAAACCACATACGTGACGTTTGAACAGGCTAGAATGGCCTTATTTCAATATATTGAAGGCTGGTATAATCGCAAAAGAATTCATGGTTCCATTAATTATTTAACACCAGAAGAATGTGAGCAACTTGCACGACAAATTGCTTAAAAACTTAACTTTTTTGTGTCCAAAATATTGACCTAGATCCAATTATTTGTATATACAAAGGGTAATAAAATGCTTACTTCAATTAATCTAACTAATAATTTTCAAGATAATAAAATTCAATTGAGTATACCGTTAAAATTATCTACTCAAAAAATAGAAGGAAGAGATATGACTAAAGCAGAACGAGAAATGTATCGTGACTTACTCATTGAACATGTACAAAAAGAGGGTATCGATCTTGATGGGAGAACAGCGTATCTTGGAACTTATTCGACACTTCTTCAACGTATCACATATCCAACAGGAGAGAAGTTTTTAGAAAATTTGATTAAGTTAGCCATTCTAAAAGGACATTTTGCAAAGAATAAACACTACACTCTTCCTAATATTATATAGAAATAAAAAACCATTATCTCAAATCAGATTAAATCTGAACTCAGATAATGGTTTTTGTTTTGTTCAATTTCCTGTAACAGTTGCGGACGTGGATTTCATGGTGGAGATGGGGCGTTCCGGTTAGTATCCACGTCCCGAATTGTAATTAAGTTCAAATTATAAGGTAATTTATGCTAAAATTATGATAGGAAATTAATTGAAAGGGTGAAAATATGGGGGTCTCTAGTGAAAATATTCAAACTGTAATAGATTATTTAAATAGATATCAAGGAAAGCAGTATGTTGTTTCAAATAAACTAAAAACTAGTGAACAGAAAATAGAAATGCTTGAATTTAAGAAAAATGGCCAAGAGGCTGTAGATTTACTACACTCGATTGCAAATACTGTACGAGAATCAGCATTACCTAATTATGAGATAGTAACTAATAAGCGTTGGTTTAATGCGGCCCAAAAAGGATTAACTTATTTTTGGATTGAATATAAGAAAACTGGTTATAAAGACAGTAAGTCTAGTATCTCACTATTTATTTCAGTAGAACAAGGATGTTCATCTCCGGTATTTTTAGCTGTAGAAGCAAAAGATAATAAATGTAGCGAACTTGATTATAAAAAGCATAACCGGTTAGTATATAAGGAACTAGAATCTTCTAATCTATATCTCGCATTAAAGTATAAAAAAGATGCTACTCATTATATTACAAATCTTTCAAGGGAAGAAGTTATCGAAGAGTATGAAAAAGGAAAATTAGACAAGGTAAGATTGCAGTTAGATATTAAAGCTCCGTATGATAATTTACTAAAGAGATTAGAAGAAGGGGTTAAAGAGTTAGAACCCTATTATTTGGAAGCTATTTCGGATTTTGATGAAGAAAATGACGGTATTAATGAAGGTGATTCAAAATATAATGTCAAAATAGAAGGTTTTTATCCCAAAAACATGATTTTATATGGGCCACCGGGTACTGGAAAAACATATCACACTATTTATTACTCAGTGGGAATTATTGAAGGGAAATCTTATGATGTTATTGTACAAGAGCCATATGAAGATGTTTTACAACGATATACTTATTATAATCAAAATGGTCAGGTCATGTTTACTACTTTCCATCAATCTTATGGATATGAAGAATTTATCGAAGGAATCAAACCAAAGTTAATAAATTCTAATTTAGGGAGTAAAGGTCAAGATACGAAAGATGATAATTTATTGTACACATTAGAACCAGGAAAATTTAAGATGTTTTGTAAACGTGCACTAGGTTATATGGATAATGAACAAGATGAAACTAAAAATTTTGTTTTTATTATTGATGAAATTAACCGCGGGAATATTTCTAAAATATTTGGTGAATTAATTACACTAATTGAAGCAAGTAAACGATTAGGTGAAAAGGAAGAAATGACATTGCAACTTCCATATTCAGAAGAAGCGTTTGGAGTTCCGAATAATGTGTATATAATAGGAACAATGAATACAGCAGATCGATCTATCGCACTAATGGATACAGCACTTCGAAGACGATTCAATTTTATAGAGATGATGCCTACCCCACAAGTACTTGAGAAAATAGATCAGGATATAATGCAGGGAATTAGTGTTTCTAAGATATTGGAGGTAATGAATCACCGAATTGCAGTATTGTATGATAGAGAACATACAATCGGACATGCATATTTTGCTAGTTTAATTGAAGAACCATCAGTAAAGAAATTAGCCGAAATTTTTAAAAATTCAATCATCCCATTATTACAAGAATATTTTTATGAGGATTATGAGAAGATTCAATTAGTTTTAGGAGATAATGCAAAATCTGATAATCAATATAAGTTTATAGTTGATAGAAAGTTAAATGTAAGTGAAATTTTTAAAGGTCATATCGATGTAGACATAGCTGAAAAAGATTATAAAATTCAGAGTCAAGCTTTTTCATTAGCCCAAAGCTATATTGAAATTTATAGGTAACAGGTGATGATTGTGAGTAAAGTTATAGAGGTAAAGGAATTTGATATTATAACCTGTAACCCTGTATATAGAGATAGTTCAGTGATCTATGTAGATAAATCGATTTTTGATGATTTAGAAAACTTTATTCTAACTCTTTATCAACAGGAACAGGAGAATACTAATTTTTTTAATATAATGATGAAGAAAAATATTGGGAAAGTTATTCAGGTTAAGAATTATGTAGGATTAATTCAATTAGATTGTGGATATCAAATTCAGGTACTTCCAAAAGTAATAACTCATGATACTGAGCTAATCAAAAAAACATTTATTCGGATGTTACAATCGTTAAAGAATTTTCCTTGTCAACATTTTAATGCAGCTAATTTACGAGTTGAACAAATGAGTATTTATGAAATCTTTATTACTATGTATATCCAAGAGTTAAACTTACTGTTAAAAAAAGGTCTTAAATCATCTTATTTAAATATAGAGAATAATCAAAATTATTATAAAGGTAAATTGTTGATAAATGAACATATTAAAAATAATTTAGTAAGTAAGCATCAGTTCTATGTGTCCTATGATGAATTTGAGATTAATCGACCAGAGAATAGACTGATTAAGTCTACTCTAATGAAATTAGGTAAAGAATCTACTAGTCATAAAAATAAAAAGGAATTAATGCAGTTATTGCTTCAATTTGATGCAGTTTCACCATCTAAATGTTATAGTAGTGATTTTTCAAATATTAAGCTAGATAGAACAACAAAGCTATATTCTAATTTAATGGAATGGTCTAAAGTATTTTTAATGAATAAAAGTTTTTCAACATTTTCAGGGGAAAATAACATGCAATCTTTATTGTTTCCTATGGAAAAACTATTTGAATCCTATGTAGCTCAACAGTTGAAAAAAGTACTGTGGGATTTACCATGGGACATCGATGTTCAAGCAAATGGATATTATTTATTTGATCGCCCTAAGAAATTTGCTTTAAGGCCTGATATTGTGATTACTAAAAAGTGCGGTCAAAAAATAATATTAGACACTAAGTGGAAAATATTAACGAATGATTCAAGACGAAATTACGGAATTTCACAATCAGATATGTATCAGATGTATGCTTACTCCAAAAAGTATGAAGCACTTAATATGAATCCTGAAATATGGTTACTGTATCCATTGACTGAAGAGGGTAAAGAATTAACAAATATTGAGTATATAAGTAATGATGGTGTAAGTGTTCATGTGTTCTTTGTGGATATAGTTAATATCGTTCAATCCCTGAATGCTCTTAGGGAATTATTGTTGTAAATATCAGAAGGTTATGTAAACTCAACATAATAGATCATTATATTGAGAAAAGTTAGATAAATTTCAAGAAATTAGGATAAATCCTAGTTTCTTTTTTTGTTAAAAGGAAGTAGTAGATAGAAGTCATTGTTAGATGTACGAGCCTGTATAAAGTTCTTATATTTCTATTAGGATTTGTAGAATTTAGAGAAATAAATAAGGTATAATTATTGAGTAAAATCTTAATTTGATCAAGGTAACAAAATCAGTTTTATTTAATTTTATATAAGAGTTTATTTTATTAAATAGTGAGGTTATAAGTGTTATGGAAACGCAAGTAGATTATAAAGTAAGAAGTAGCTTTGATAGTATTATTCAAAGTTTAGAAACAGAAAATATGACACAACGTGATCGAGGAACCTTATTTGAAGCAGTAGTTACTGGATATTTAAAAAATGAGCCAATGTATTCACGTTTATTTGATGAGGTTTGGATGTTAAAGGATGTTCCCGAAGCATATCAAATTCCTAAAAAAGATACGGGTGTCGATTTAGTAGCAAGAAATCGTGATACTGGTGATTTGGTTGCGATTCAATGTAAGTATTATTCAAAAGATACAACGATTCAAAAATCGCATATTGATTCGTTTTTAAATGAGATAGGAAAGAGTTATTATGCTGAGGGGATTGTTGTTTCATCTACGGATAAATGGAGTAATAATGCAGAAGAGGCATTGTTGAATCGTGATAAAAATATTGCCCGTATTGGATTATCACAGCTAAGGGATAGTGAGATTGATTGGACAATGTTTTCTTTAAAATCCCCTAAAAAGATTCAGTTGAAGTCACCAAAGAAACCACGTTTTCATCAAGTGCCTGCCATTGAAGCGGTGGTTAATGGATTTAAGGAAGCTGATCGTGGGAAGTTGATTATGGCACCAGGTACGGGGAAAACATATACGTCTATGGTAATTGCAGAAAAGATGGCTGAGGAAAAAGAGGGGTCATTTAGAGTTTTATATTTAGTACCAAGTATTCAATTATTATCTCAATCATTACGTGGTTGGACAGCTGATTCTAAATATCGTCAGGATATGAATACATTTGCCGTTTGTTCAGACCGTAAGGTAACAAAACAAAACGGAGAAAATGAATTTGGAGATATTGCTGCTACTGACTTAGGGTATCCAGCGACAACGGATTACCATAAATTGTTAGAACGTAAGAAAGAGATTGATTCACAAGAGAATCCAAGTAAATTCCTTGTTGTTTTTTCAACGTACCAATCGATTGATGTTATTATTGCAGCACAAAAAAATGGATTTTATGAATTTGATTTAGTGATTTGTGATGAAGCACATCGTACAACAGGGGTAACGGCACCAGGAAATGAGGAAAGCCCATTTGTTAAGGTGCATTATGATTATAATATTAAGACTGCTAAGCGTTTATATCAAACGGCAACGCCGCGAGTTTATGGAGATGATGCACGTTCAAGAGCGGATGAAATGTCAGTCGTTGTTGCGGATATGAATGATACAGGTATTTATGGTGAGGAATTTTACCGTATTGGATTTGGTGATGCTGTAAATAAAGGGATTTTAACGGATTATCGAGTGATGGTGCTTGCGGTTGATGAAGAGTCGATTGCTAAGCAATTTCAAGAAATGTTAGCAGATGAAAAGACATCGGAACTTAAATTTAATGATGTAACTAAGATTGTCGGATGTTGGAATGGACTTGTTAAACGTAGGAGTAATTCTAATGTTATTTCTAATAATCCTATGAAACGTGCGATTGCCTTTACTGGAACAATCAAAGAATCAAAGTTAATGAAAGAAATGTTTAGCACAGTGGTTGAACAGTATCTTTATGAATCAAGAGATTATACCAATCCCATGCAAATTGAAATTGACCATGCGGATGGGTCAATGAATGCTTTACAAAAGAATGAAAAAATCGCCTGGTTAAAGTCGCCTGTTCCTGATAATACGTGTCGTATTTTAACGAATGCGAGGTTTTTAACAGAAGGGGTTGATGTTCCTGATTTGGATGCAGTTATGTTTTTAAAACCTCGTAAATCGAAGATTGATATTGCCCAAGCCGTTGGACGTGTGATGAGAAAAGCTGAGGGAAAACAGTACGGTTATGTAATTTTACCGATCGGGGTACCTGCAGGTGTTGAACCCGAAAATGTTTTAAGTCAAAATGATAATTATCAAGTCGTGTGGGAAGTTTTAAATGCCCTACGTTCATTAGATGAACGCTTTGACTCAATGATTAATAAATTAGAATTAAATAAAAAAAAGCCTCCACAATTAGGAGTTGTAGGGGTAGGTTCTGCTCCAACGGATGAAGAGGGTGGATTTGAGGCAAGAGGTGAAACAGCCACTCAGTTGGCACTGGATATAGAGAATGAAAATATTTCTGATTTAGAACGAGCCATATATGGGAAAATCGTTAAAAAGGTTGGAAATGTTCGCTATTGGGAACAGTGGTCAGCAGATGTTGCCGATATAGCAAGACAACACATGATGCGAATTAGAGTCATGTTAGAGGATAAAACGAGCGCAGCTTATCATGCATTTTCACAGTTTTTAATTGGATTACATCAGAATATCAATGATTCTATCTCAGAAGAACAAGCCATTGAAATGTTAGCTCAACACTTGATTACAAAGCCCGTTTTTGAAGCCCTATTTGATTCATACAGTTTTGTTAATAATAACCCCGTTTCTCAATCAATGGATGCCGTATTAACAGTTATGGATGAAAAAGGGCTTATGAAAGAGCAAGAACGCCTTGAAAAGTTCTATGAGAGTGTCCGACTACGTGCAGAGGGAATTGATAATCTGAAAGCAAAACAAGACATTATCATTCAATTATACGATAAATTTTTTAAAGTCGGATTCAGAGAAACGACAGAGCGCTTAGGAATTGTTTTTACGCCCGTTGAGGTCGTTGATTTTATCATCCATTCGGTTGAAGATGTCTTACAAAAACATTTTGGGAAATCAATTAGTGATGAAGGAGTGCATGTTTTAGATCCGTTTACAGGAACAGGAACGTTTATCGTGCGCTTACTTCAAAGTGGATTGATTAAAAAGGAAGATTTACTAAGAAAGTACACACAAGAATTACACGCTAATGAAATGATTCTATTAAGTTATTACATCGCCGCTATTAATATCGAAGAAACCTACCACGCTATAACCAGTGGAGAATATGTGCCATTTGAGGGAATCGTTTTAACAGATACCTTTGAAAGTACTGAACGAGAAAATTCATTCGAAAGCGAACTCTTTAACGAAAACAACGCTCGTTTAAAACGCCAACAACAAGAACCAATATTTGCGATTATCGGAAACCCACCGTATTCTACCGGTCAAAATAATGAAAATGAAAATAATCAAAATAAACATTATCCTATTTTAGAACAGGAGATTACAAATACATATGCAAGAAATTCTAGGGCAAAATTAAAGCAAAGTTTGTATGATTCATATGTTAAATCATTTAAATGGGCATCCCAGCGGATTGAAGAAAAAGGAGTCATTGGTTTTGTGACGAATGGTTCTTTTATTGATAGTCAAAGTACAGATGGATTAAGAAAATGTTGGCATGAGGAATTTAATTATATTTATTTATTTAATTTAAGAGGAGATGCGAGAACATCGGGAGAACAAAGAAGGGCAGAGGCAGGAAATGTTTTTGGTGAGGGAACTCGAACAACTGTTGCGATTACCTTGCTTGTAAAGGATGGGTCTGATAATCATGAAATTTATTATCATGATATTGGGGATTATTTAAGTAGAGACGAAAAATTGGATATAATCTCTGATTATAAATCGATTAATAGAATACTCTGGAGTAATATAATTCCTGATAATAATAATGATTGGATTAATCAGCGAGATGAAAAATACGAAAATTATATTCCAATGGATAATGAATTAGAGAATTCTATTTTTAAGGACAGATCTATTGGAATAAGTACTAATAGAGATATGTGGGTATATGGATTTTCTAGAAATAAAGTAAAAGAAAATACGGAATATATGGTAGAGAATTATAATAGCGAAGTTAGACGCTTAGAAGGAAAAACAGATACTCAAAAGTTAAATGAAATGAATACAGCTGATAATTTTATTAAATGGACAGATGGATTAAAAAAAGCATTGATAGCTGAAAGGATAATTAGCGTTGATGAAAAATACCTTCAACTTAGTTATTATCGGCCTTTTACGAAAAAATGGTTATATTTCGATAAAGCTGTTATACATAGACCACGAAAATATCACGACATTATGAGTATAAATAATGAGATTATATTTACTTCAGGAGCAGGGGCAAAACGTGATTTTTCTGCTATAATGGTAGATTTAATTCCAAATCAGGATATGAATGAGAAAGGGCAAGGATTTTATTTGAATTCACCTCAAGAGGTAGGAATATCATTTGAAAATGAGAAATTAAATGTTAATGAGAAAATTGCTCAACAATTCCAATTAAATCAAAAAGATCTATTTTACTATACTTATGGTGTTTTACATTCATCAGCATATAGAGAAAAATACGCTAATGATTTAAGAAAAGCTTTACCTCGCATTCCCATCTTGAAAAATAAAGAGAAATATATTGAAGTGGGGCGACAGTTAGCTAATTTACATTTGAACTATGAATCAGTTCCACCATATGAAGGGGTAGAGGTTATTTATAAAACATCTAATCCATCTTATAAAGTGACAAAAATGAAACATCCGAAAAAAGGTGTCCTCGATACAATTATCTTTAATAGTGAGATTACCATTAAAAATATTCCTGAAAAAGCCTATGAATACCTCGTTAATGGTCGATCTGCTATTGGATGGATTATGGATCAATATCAATTGAAAATCGATAAAAAATCGGGTATCACGGATGATCCTAACTTATACTCAGAAGATGAAAAATACATTTTTAATTTACTACTAAGTATCATCAATGTTTCCGTTCAAACAGTAGAGTTAGTTAATAGCTTACCTCCTTTAGAAATTGAAGAGTAAAATCATAGCTTGGATGAAGAATGTTTTAAACTAAATTATAAATATATATTATTCTCTTGAATAGTTACTCAGGAGGTAATATACATGTCGAATGTGGCAAAACGTATTAATATTGTATCCATTAAAATGGTAAAGGAGTCTAGCTTCCTTTACCAAACACTTACCATTTCATCACCTAAGGATGCGTATGAAATGATTCATGAGCAACTTGAAGATTTGGATAGAGAGCAATTCATCATTGCCTGTTTGAATACTAAGAATGAACCGACTAATATTTCAGTGGTATCAGTTGGTTCATTAAATAAGGCTATTGTGCATCCAAGAGAAGTGTTTAAGACAGCCACCCTATCGAATGCTGCTAGTATTATGGCATTTCATAATCATCCATCAGGTGAAACTACACCATCACAACAAGATATTCAATTAACCAAACGCTTATATGAAGCAGGTGAGTTACTTGGTATCAAGTTGTTAGATCATCTCATTATCGGAGATGGTTCTTTTACATCATTAAAAGAAAAAGGTTATTTATAAGGAGCTAAGTGATACAGAAGTCGCTTAGCTCTTTTTATATATCATGAATAAGAGAAGGAGAAGAGATAATGAGTTATAAATTAACGATTTGTATTACTGAAACATTGGAACGTCTGATTGAAGTAGAGGTTGATAACATTGACTGTGATCCGATTGAATATGTTAGACAACAATATCTTGATGAAGAAATCATCTTAGATGCTAATGATGCTTGGTTATCTCTTTTTTTGCTAATTTTAATAGTAATTGTGCTCATGGTGGAGGATACTGCCACCATGGATACAAGTTCATCATAAGATTACATTTTATAGTAGGCTATTATATCGATGAAATGTTTTATCAAAATACTTGAAACCATTGATAATAAACAAAAAAACATATCTAAACTCAGAATCACCTTCTGTACTTAGATATGTTTTTTTACTGTAAATATTGCGGACGAGAATTTTTTGGTGGAGATGGGGCGTTCCGGTTAGTATCCACGTCCTGAGAGTATGTTAATATTAGTAGTTTTGTATTTTATCCTTAAGCTTTTAATAGCATTGTTTTCTTAGATAAAAACACATATAATTTATATTGGCTATAGAAGGAGGGGATTCGATGCAGAGTAAATATTGGAATTTAATGGTCCATACTAAATTTAGGGAGATATACATTGATGAGTTAGTAAAGAAATACCAAAGAAAAGAGAGTAGAGTTAAAATAATCTCTATAATTTTTTCCCTAGGAACGGTTATCTCACTAAGTACGCAACTTGGATTTGCTAGTCTTATTACAGTTATAACGGCATTTATACAAGTTTATTTAATCATTGAAGATTACTTACCACATAAGAAAAATCAGAAAGAGTTAATTAGGTTGAAAGAAATATTATCTAAAAAGTTTATCGAAATTTCTCATGACTGGTATTATGTTTCAAATAGTCAATGGACAGAAGATGAGATTAATCAGAAGTGTACTGATTTTGAAATGACTTTATTAAGAGAAACACAACAAATTACTAATTCTGTAAACTTTGATGATAACAATAAGAAGCTGATTGAATTAGCGCAAATAAAAACTGATCAATATTTTAGTAGTTCTATTAATTAAAAGTTGTAAGGAGAAAATATATGAAAAGACGTAAAGGATTTAATCAAAGAGTAAGAAGGAGTGTTCAGGCTAGTATGTTACCTCTAGCACCAAGGCCAGTGCCAATGCCTGATACTGTAAAACCTCCAAAAGAAAAGCCAATACAAATAAAAGGTTGATTTCTTTCCTACGAGGGAGCATATAATATAGTTTCAGATAATGTTACTATATGGATTTTAACAAAGTATATTAATTATTAAGGAAAGAAGTAATTAAGAAATCAATAACCTTAATTGCTTCTTTTTAATTGTCTTTGTTTTGTAATCAGTCTAAATAGAGATGTTTTTTATTATCGAATTTTTATGTGGTAACAATTGTTAAAACATTAATGAATGTATTATAGTGGGGTTTAAATACTAAACTAAACGCCTGTTTTAAAGGTATTTTGAGGATATTTAACAAGGGATAAATATCCAAAAGAAAAGTGAAGTCTATAGTTAAGATGGAAGGGGATTGAAATGAAAACGAATCAATTTAATATAATCTTAGATTTAAGTATACTTAAAAAGCTGAGAAATAAGATAAATGAGCAATATAATATTTCGTATTCTAAACAATATGGGAAATATCGTGCATGGGATAAGATATGTTCCATAATGGATAGACTCGATGATACTGTCGCTTATTTGAATGAAATTAAATTAAATACTGGGAAGTATAGAAGAAGTGCTTTTGATTTTTATGATTTTATGAATAATGCAGCTGTAGTTGTTGATTGTATTAAAGAATTAGCAAAGATTTTTGATATTTCTGATGATAGAATTAAAAATTCAACAGATATATTTAAACAGTTAGGTAGTGATGGAACAGGGACAGATGAAAAATATTTTCAATATTTACGTTCTTTATGTTCAGTTCACCCAATAGAAACGAGCCATCATAAAATCTATCAAGCGAATGATTTTGAATGTAGCCCATATGTAATTTGGAATAATCAAACTATTTGGTTTAATGACGATTGTGATCTTTATGCTATTGTTTATACCAGTAAAGATGAAGGGAGTACTAAAAGAGTACAGATATATATTCCACAGATTTTTGAGTATGTTAAGACAAGATTAGAGTTTGTTAACGAGATAATAGATGGAATTCAACAGTATCATCAAAATATAATTTCTGATTTTAAAAATCGTCCGATAAAAAGTGAGAACGAGTTTAATACTTATGTAGAATACTTAGAAAATTTAGAAAAAGAGTTAGTCGAACGTTATGGAACTGACTTACTTTATTCATTTAATCCTATCATTGATCTATTTAAACTTAAACTTTCAAATTCTGAAAATCAAGAAAAGATGAACTTATATTTGAATGCATTAAAGTATGCTATTAAATTTGAACATAGTAGTTTGCAAAATATGACTTGTGATGGATTTGAGAATAATGGGTTATTATATCCAAAAATGAACACTGAAACATCTTTATTTAACGAGTTATATTCACCTCATAGTAACAGTGATGAAGTACGATCTTATGCATATCAACTGCAGAAAATTAATTGTTTAAGTTATGACTCTGAGAAGATTAATAAAGAATGGGCGTATAGACAATTAGAAGAGATTAGACCATTTCTTGAAAGATATGTATCATTTAATAATGTTCAGAGTGATTTTGAATATTATGCCTTAGTTCAGTTAGCATTATACTTAGACTGTTTGAAACATAATTGTTTGATAAACAAAAATATTCCGAATGATTTAAAATTTCGCATAAGGTTATTATCTGATGAAGAATATAGAAAACTAATTTCAGATGAATAAACGGAGATTAAGAATATGTCAACCATTATTTTGAATAGTTATAGTAGAAAGATAAATATAATAGTAAGTTTTTAGATTGTAAGGGGTAGGTATGAGGTGAATGATCTCAACTACTTCTTTTTTGTTTGTCTTTCTATATTAATAAGGCTAAAATAGAATTATATATTGTAAAAATGTCTTAGGAGGAAAGATTAATGGGCAGCATTACGTTACAGGAGTTAGAGTCGCATTTATGGGAATCAGCGAATATATTACGTGGATCGATTGATTCATCAGATTATAAAAATTATATTTTTGGATTACTTTTCTTAAAGCGTGTAAATGATGTGTTTGAAGAGATTTGTCATCATTTAGTGGATGATGAAGGATGGGATTTAGAAGATGCAGAAGAAGAACGTGATGAGTATCAGTTCTTTGTTCCAAAGGAAGCTCGTTGGTCTTATTTACAATCATTAACGACTGATATTGGGCCTGCTTTAAATCATGCATTTGAACGTTTAGAAGAAGAGAATGGATCATTAGAAGGTGTATTTAAGCAAATTGATTTTAATGATAAAGAAAAGTTACCAGATACATTACTAATTCAATTAATTCAACATTTCTCAAAAATTAATTTAAGTAATGAGTCATTAGAAGAACCGGATATGCTTGGTCGTGCTTATGAGTATTTAATTAAACAGTTTGCCGATGATGCAGGTAAAAAGGGTGGAGAATTCTATACGCCAACGAAAGTTGTTGAATTACTTGTTAAATTAATCAAACCAGAAGAAGGAATGCGAATCTGCGACCCAACATCGGGATCAGGTGGGATGTTAATTCAATCAGTAGATTACATTAAATCTAAAGGTGGAAATCCGAATAACTTATCGCTATACGGACAAGAGAAAAACTTAAATACATGGGCCATTTGTAAGATGAACTTATTATTACATGGATTAAGTGATCATCGTATTGAAAAAGGAGATACGATCCGTGATCCTAAGTTAACTGAAAATGGAGAATTAATGTTATTTGATCGAGTGATTGCGAATCCTCCATATAGTTTAAAGAATTGGGGGCGTGAAGAAGCAAGTGCTGATGAATTTGGACGTTTCCGTTTTGGCTTACCACCTGCGAATGCTGGGGACTATGCGTTTGTTCAACATATGTTAGCGACGTTAAATCATACAGGGAAAGCAGGAGTTGTCTTACCTCATGGGATTTTGTTCCGTGGTGGAGCTGAAGGGAAAATTCGCCAGGGATTAGTGAAGGAAGATTTAATTGAAGCGATTATTGGATTACCTGCTAACTTATTCTATGGAACTGGAATTCCAGCTACAATTATCCTATATAATAAGGATAAAGAAGAAGCACGTCAAAATAAGATCTTCTTTATTGATGCCTCACGTGATTTCCAAGAAGGGAAAAACCAAAATGTGTTACGTGATGAAGATGTAGAAAAAATCGTTTCAACCTTTGATAATTATGAAGAAATTGAAAAGTATTCACGTATTGTGACATTAGATGAAATCAAAGAAAATGACTACAACTTAAATATCTCACGCTATATAGACACAACTGAAGAAGAAGAGCAAATTGATGTTGCACAGGAAATCAAAGAACTAAAGCAACTTGAACAAGAACGTGAGAAAATAGAAGCCACGATGTACAGCTTCTTAAAGGAGTTGGGATATTGTGAGTAAAGAAAAACAAGATTTATGGCAAGAATATAATTTTTTTGATGTAATTGAAGTGTTAGATTTCCGAGGTAGAACACCTAAAAAGTTAAATCTTGATTGGGGAGGAGATATTCCCGCTTTATCTGCTAATAATGTAAAAATGGGGAAAATAGACTATTCATTAACCACTAACTTTGGAAGTGAAGAATTATATTCTAAGTGGATGACTAAAGGTGATTTAGAAATCGGTGATTTAGTTTTAACAACTGAAGCACCGGCTGGAAATGTTGTTGTTATTAATGACAATAAAAAATATATATTAAGTCAGCGGGTTATTGGTTTAAAACCTGATAAAAGAGTTATAGATAGCAATTATTTAATGTATTTTTTTATGAGCAATTACTTTAAAAATTATCTTCAAGGATATGGGACAGGAACAACGGTTACTGGAATATCTCAAAAGAATTTAGAGTTTTTAAAAATAATTGCCCCGCCATTAGAAGAACAGCAAAAAATTGCCGAGATTCTTTCATCTGTTGATGCAGCGATTGAAAAGACAGAACAAGTGATTGCTAAAACAGAAGAAGTCAAAAAAGGATTAATGCAACAAATCCTAACAAAAGGAATCGGACATACAGAATTCAAACAAACAGAGATTGGAGAAATTCCTGTTGGATGGAATGTCATAAATTTAGAAGAAATATGTTCCTTAATTACATATGGATTTACTAATCCTATGCCAACTACAGATGAAGGTCCCTACATGATAACAGCTAAAGATATTAGAGATGGAGATATCCAGTATAAAACGGCAAGAAAAACCTCTATGGAATGTTATTCTAATGATTTAACTGATAAAAGTAGACCCTCGATAGGCGATATTCTAATAACTAAAGATGGGACATTAGGAAGACTAGCGATAGTAAAACAAGAAGATATTTGTATAAATCAATCGGTTGCTCGAATTGTTTTAAAGGATATAAATTTAGTAAAGTATATTTATTATCTTTTAGATTCACCACAAGTTCAGACTAGAATATTGGCTGAATCAGGTGGATCAACAATTAAACATATTTACATTACTAAACTAGCAAAAACGTTGATTCCAATATCAACCGATGTTGAAGAAATAAAAAATATTACTAATATTTTAGATAGTTATGACTATAAGATTTCATCTGAAAAGAGAAAATGTAATTACCTAATTAATATTAAAAAAGGATTGATGCAACAATTATTAACGGGTCAAGTTCGAGTTAAAATAGATTAAATGAAAATAGTATCTCGTCACGAGATACTATTTTATAAAATGATAAATTTATGATTTAGGAGAAATGGGGTGCTTATGTGAGTCATGAGGCTTGGAATGAGAAGGGGTTAGTTGAGAACCGTTTAATTGAGCAGTTAGTTGAATTAGGATATACTCATTTGATTGGCTCTGATCTTATGAATGATCGATTAGAGTCGGATGTTTTATTAAAGGGACGTTTAGAATCGGCAATTATTCGACTGAATCCTTGGATTAACGAGAGTAATGTTGCACAAGTGATTCGTAAGGTATCGCATATTTCTGCGACGTCTTTAATGGAAGCGAACCAAGAGTTCTATAGTTATCTAGTGAATATGATTTCGGTGCAACAGGATTTAGGAAAAGGAAAGAAACATCAAACGGTTAAATTGATTGATTTTGAGAATATTGAAGCGAATGAGTTTTTAGTGGTAGAACAATTAACGATTAAGACGGCTAAAGCAACTATTCGTCCTGATTTAGTTCTTTATGTGAATGGATTACCGCTTGTTGTGATTGAATGTAAAAGTCCGATGTTAAATCCAGACGAACAAATGGGACAAGCGATTCATCAAATGTTACGTTATCAAAAGGATGTTGAGACGTTATTCCACTATAATCAACTTTGTATTGCAGCTAGTTGGTATCAAGCAAAGGTCGGAACCATTGGAGCACGTCCACAACATTACAGTGCATGGAAAGATCCTTATCCTTATCCATTAGAAGAGGGGATGGAACCACAACAAATTCTAACACTTGGGATGTTAAGTCGTCCGAATTTACTAGATTTAATTCAAACGTTTATTGTGTTTGAAGGTGAAGGCCAACGAATTATTAAAAAGGTAGCTAGATATCAACAGTTTCGTGCGGTTAATAAAGCAGTTGATCGAATTAAGAATGCAAAATATAATACTGAACGTGGTGGAGTTATATGGGCGACACAAGGTAGTGGGAAGTCTATTTCAATGGTCTTTTTAGCTGTCAAACTAAGACGATTAAAACAGTTAGAAAATCCGACGATTGTTGTCGTTACTGATAGAAAAGATTTAGATGATCAAATTACCGCTACGTTTAGAAGATGTGGCTTTCCTAATCCAAAACAAGCGACGTCTGTCTCAGATTTGCGTCAGTTGTTAAATGGAGCAGTCGGGGAAACAGTCATGACCTTAGTTCATAAATTCCAAACAAGTGAAGAAGAAACGTCATTCCCACTTCTTTCAGAAGCATCAAACATTATTGTGATGGTTGATGAGGCTCATCGTACACAGTATGGGACTTTGAGTGTGAATATGAGAACGGCTTTACCTAATGCCATTTACTTAGGATTTACTGGAACACCAATTGATAAAGATGACAAACATACGACGAAAACATTCGGGACTTATATTGATACATACACGATTGAAGAAGCCGTTAAAGATGGAGCGACTGTCCCCATTTTCTATGAGTCACGATTACCCGATGTCCAAATTCAAGGAGGATCACTTGAAGAAATGTTCAATCTAGTGACACGAGAACTTGATGATGAGGCAAGAGAACGTGCTAAGAAGAAGTATGTCAATGATCAACTCATTGTTGCGACGCCAAAACGAATTCAACATATTGCGATGGATATCGTGAAGCATTACGAAGAATATATTAAACCAAATGGATTCAAAGCACAGGTCGTCGCTATTAATCGTCGGGCAGCCGTCATGTATAAAGAATACATTGATCAGTTCACGGATTTAGAATCAGCAGTTGTCTTTTCAACATCAGCCAAAGATAAAGATAATGAACTGATTTGGAAGTATCGTTTAGAGGAAGAACAAGAAAAAGAAATCATCAAGCGATTTAAAGATCCAAATGATCCATTAAGCTTCATTATCGTGGTGGATAAATTACTAACAGGGTTTGATGCCCCGATTGAACAGGTTATGTATTTAGATAAACCAATTAAGGAACATAACTTACTTCAAGCGATTGCTCGTACGAACCGTACCTATGATAAGAAGACTTATGGTTTATTAGTCGATTATTTTGGGGTTTCTCGTTTCTTAGATGAAGCATTAGAAAAGTTCAGTAATACCGATGTTGAAGGAGCATTGAGTGATATTGATTCTGTCATTCCAAGACTTCAAATGCATCATCAAGCCGTTTTAAATGTCTTTCATACCGTTGGCCTAGATGATTTTGATGCCTGTGTGAAGGTTTTAGAGCCAGAAGATACTCGACAAATCTTTGAGGAAAAGTTTAAACGATTTGTGAAAGACATGGATATGGTGATGCCGAATCCAAAAGCGAATCCTTACATCTCAGATTTGAAGAAGTTTGGAAAGATTAGACAAGCTGCCAAAAATCTATATCGTGATTCTGGAATGGATATCTCCGATTATGGGGAAAAGGTCCGTAAAGTTGTTGAAGACTATTTAGTGGTTAATCATATTGAAGTCTTACATGAACCGATTAACTTAATGTCTGATTATTTCAATGAACGTTTAGAGGCGGCGAAAACACCAGAAACGAAAGCTGCAGAAATGGAACATGCATTGAAACACGAAATCCGTGTCAAATTAGGAAGTGATCCTATTTATCAAACGTTAATGGAACGACTAGAAGAGTTAATCCGAAGACGTCGTGAACATCAACTACAAATTGCTGAATACATGGAAGAGCTAGGTTCTTTAATTAAACAAGCCAGTCAAGTTGGAAAGCAAACAAAAGGAAACTTAGATGCAAAACAAATGCCATTTTATCGTTTCTTAGAACAAGATGAAGCCATCGAAGCGTTAGTTGAAGATAAGAAACTCATTGAGCAATTAACCATCAATGTCACAAAAGTCATTCAAAAGTATGCACAGATTGTGGAGTGGACCAAAAAGGAAGATACGAAACGAGAGATGCGATTAGCTATCCGTCGTGAAATCAATGACACACTGAATGCACGTGGACCATTCAAAAAAACAGTACAAGGCTTAGCCGAACTAGCAGAAGTACATTATGGGAATTAGGCTATTCCAAACTCATTGACTAAATAAAATTAATTAAATATGGGGGAGATTTAGTGACTGATAAATTAAAGGTTTATCATAATGAGAATGGAATTGGAGAAATAATAAAAATAGATAGACCATATTTCTGGGTTAAATATGAGAATAGTAACTATACATACAGACATCATATTAGTGAATTAACCGGAATATCTAGTAAATTTAAATCGACAGCAAAAAATAAGTCTAAAGAGGGTTTTTCTTGTTCACGTGCAGATGAGTGTGATAAAATTGATGAAAACCAAGAGTCTAGTTTGAAATACGCAGAAGATGTTGTCTTCTTAGGTCATTTTTAATACTTACTATATTAAATTTAAAACTATAAAAGAGAGCCTAAAAATTGGCTCTCTTTTATAGTTTTAAATTTGGACCATGAATTCGTAACCATTCTTTACGATCTTCATAGTCGGGGATTAAGCTGCTGATGAGATTCCAAAAGTCATCACTATGATCCATGTATTTCAAATGACAGAGTTCATGAACAAGGATATAGTCAACATATCGCATAGGAGCAGTAAAGATTCGCCAATTAATATGAATATTCCCTGATGGCGTACATGTCCCCCATGATTTTTCTTGTTCTTTGACGATTAATTGGCTAGGTGATAGATTAAGTTTGTTCTCATAAAGTTTAAGACGTTGTTTTAATTTTTTAGCCCCCATTTCAATATACCATTTCTTAAATAAATGATTGAGAGATTGTATACGCTCTGTGTCATTAAAATGATTAGGTACTTTGGCTGTAAATTTACCTTGATGGAATTGAATATGGCAATCTGTTAAAGAGTCATCTTTAATGACTTTTAATCGATACTGACGACCTAAGTATGGAATCTTTTCACCACTTTTAAATTGACGTGAACTTTCTTCTGGTTTTATTTCAGATAACTTTCTAAGTTGCTTGTAGATAGCAGGAGCTTTCTTTTTTATAATAGCAGCAATTTGTTCATCACTAGTATGTGGGGGGGCCACGACTGTGACACCTATTTGATATTCGATTAAGATTGAAATATCTTTCTTACTTTCCTTGTAAGTAATCTGGTAATCAATTAGCGTTGTTCCATATTGAATACTTGGCATCCTTAATACCGCCTTTATAAATGAATTGAATATAACCATTATAACAAACATATGATCGTTTTAAACTAAATTATAAACATATATTATTTCCTTGAATGATTACTCAGGAGGTAATATACATGTCGAATGTCGCAAAACGTATAAATATTGTATCCATTAAAATGGTAAAGGAGTCTAGCTTCCTTTACCAAACACGTACCATTTCATCACCTAAGGATGCCTATGAAATGATTAAAGAACAACTAGAAGGATTAGATCGGGAGCAGTTCATTATTGCTTGTTTGAATACAAAGAATGAACCCACTAATATCTCAGTGGTATCAGTTGGAACACTTAATAAAGCGATTGTCCATCCAAGAGAAGTGTTCAAAACAGCCATTCTATCGAATGCAGCGAGTATTATGGCATTTCATAATCATCCATCAGGAGAAACAACACCATCACAACAAGATATTCAATTAACCAACCGCTTATATGAAGCCGGTGAGCTACTCGGTATCAAGCTATTAGATCATCTCATTATCGGAGATGGAACATTTACCTCATTAAAAGAAAAAGGGTATTTATAAGGAGGATAAATTTATGAGCCATAAATTAACGATTTGTATTACTGAAACATTGGAACGTCTGATTGAAGTAGAGGTTGATGATATTAATTGTGATCCGATTGAATATATCAGACAACAATATCTTGATGAAGAAATCATCTTAGATTCATCAGATTTGGTTGATACTGAATTTAGAATATGTGAATGATTTAGTTGACATCAACCGACAATATATTCCATAATTAAGTAGCAACAAGAATTATGGAGGTATATACAATGTTTGATGTTTATTATGAAGAAGATGATGAGTGACGTAGTTACTCTATTATAAAAATGAATGAAGTAGATAGAAGAACCAAGTGAACACAGAGTTTGCTTGGTTCTTTTTTATTTACCTTGTTAATAGGAGGAGTTTGAAATGTTAAAGTGGATTAACGTGAAAGAACTGGTTCGATTAGATTTAGATGAATCAAAGTCATTAGGAATTATGAGATTAGATTGGTCAGGATCAAGGATAGATGAGGTTTGTAATCAGTGGTATCCATCACAACAGTTTGATGAAGTTATAACAAAATACGACATCTCTATTCAATCGTTACAAGAAGGGTTAAATGAATTAATCTTTAATCAATTAAATGTATTTAATCAAGTCATCGAACAATGTGGAGGTGAAGGATATAGTTATGAACAGACATTCAAAGTTCAAACAAGTGATTTCAATTTCTTCATTCGATTAAAACCTGTAAGAGGTGAATGTAGTCATATCTTTGCTTATTATCGTTAAACAAATAAAGGAGGTTTAAAGATGGCAATTGTAAATAGAATGAGTCTAAGAACAGAGGTGGTATATAGTGATGATATGAATCATCGCTATATAATAAGGAAAGAGTGGGATAAAAATAAACCTAAAGCTACCATTATCATGATTAATCCATCAAGTGCTAATGAAGTAGAAATTGATCATACCACTATGAATGTGATTAATAATCTGAATCGATTAGATTATGGAGCTGTAGATATCACTAACTTATTCTCATTGATTTGCCCTAAGATAAGTTATAGAAAATCAATTGGTGAATTAGTTGAGGATGAGAATGACATCTATATAGAAAAGTCATGTTTAAAGTCAGATATAGTCATTATTGCTTGGGGTTCTATAGGAGAAGGGAGTAAGAAAATTACAGGCCGACAAGAAGAGTTACTGGAGAAACTAAAACCATTTAGAAATAAGATGTATGTTATCTGTGATCCTTATCGGAGTATTCCGATGCATCCATTATGCCCACGAATTAAGAATCAGTGGCGTTTAGTTAAGATGTATAAGGAGTGATCATTAATTATTCAAAATTAAATTCAATTAGTATTAATTATGATTTAATACTTAACCAATCCATTAGAAGACCTAGCCAATAAGGCTAGGTCTTTTACATAGGAACAAAGAAAGGATGAAATAAGCAATGAAAATTTGGAAGTTAGAACAGTTAAAGCAAGAAATGAATGTAGATGAAATGGTCTTAGCGAAGGCAGAAGAGATTCTCAAGGTCTTAAATGTTCATTATGGGGATGACCGATTAGTGACCGATTTAGGTGGCTATATCTTGTTGGATATAGAAGAAATTCATATATTCATTAATCAACATTCAACATTAATTCCTGAATACATTGAAACCTTTGAAGGTCGAGATTCAAATCAATATGTGGAAGTCCTGTTTATGTTATCAAGTGATGATCATGTGGTGCTTTACTTGTTAAAAGAAACATTGGATCAAGATTATCCCGCATTAGTTAAACAGTATGAAGCATTAGAAGGAGATGAGTAGGATGTTGTATTGGTTAAAAGTCATTGCATTAGTTCTAGAGCTTATCATGGAAGGGTTGAGTCAAGGTGAAGCTATCCATCGAGTGGCTGATCGATTAGGACTAGATCCAGAAGAAATCAAACGTTGGATGTAATAAAAAGAAGGAGGAAGAAGAATGCAACGATACATAACAAGTGGAGTCAATGAACAAATCTCGATAGACATACAACAGTGCTATGAGGTAGTTAAAGCGACAGGTAAATACGACTACCTACAAGTGTTTGAATTGAAACAGGTAGCAGAACATACTCAACAAATTGAACATAGACAAGAAGTACCAGAATACAATCAAGTTTATCAATTAAGGTCAATCAATCCAATTGAGCAGAAGATCTTCATCATTGATGAAGGAGAATATGCCACGATGTTGTTAGCGGAAGAATACTAATCAAAAAAAGGACATAGTTTATATTAGTTTAATTGAACTAATGCCACTATGTCTTTTTTACTTAATGATATGTGTGATAAATAAAAAATAGAAAGTTACAACTTATTGTAGTACTAGAAATTCTAATAATAAGTGTTATTTTGTATTTTTGTGAAATTTAATATGCGTTCTCTATTTTTTTTGACTATTTTACACCATTCAATAGAAGTGAAAGTTGGTACATTATATTTAGAAAAATATAGAACTTGAAAAAGTGAGTGAAGTTTTTTTTGACAATGTAACTCATAAACTAGTGATGTGTCATTAATTTCTACGCTAGAGATTCCATCTAGAACTTGGGGTCTAATCCAGGAAAAGTATTCGACGACAAGATCATGAACTCGTCGAAGGTGTTCTTTATTTTCTATCCCCTGTTGATGTGTTATTACTATACGATAATACGTTATACTAGGGGCTTTTTTAAATTTATTTTCGTTATCATTAAATATAACCTCTTGAGATATTTGAATAGGTTTATAGGTGTTGAGATTGCTTAATAAATTACTTAATTGAGAACATATTTCTTTGAACTCAATCACAGGGGAAAATTGATACGTACCATCTATGTATTTAATATTAGATTTTTGTAAATCTCTCTGAATTGAGCGGTCTGTATGACTAAAATCATTTTGCTTGTAAATATCTTTAATATCATCAATTGTTAAGGGCGATTGTGAAATATAACGATCGACGGCTAGTTCTTTTAATTGTTGTTTTATTATATCTATTTGTTTATTAGTGCGACGTTTTGGTGCTGTGTTATTCATTTAAAGTAATCACCTCAAAAAAAATAATTTTTTAAAATTTATGTCGTAGTAAGTAGATTATATCCATATATGTAGGCTTTAGGATATAGTTTGGAGAGAGATTATATTTAACATTATACATTATAACATACATTACGACATAAAAATGTTTATTTTTATGTCGTTTTATGCTTCGTTCGACAGATTGATTTAAAATAATGTGTCGAATATAATGTTTTTGTGTTGAGGTGATAATCGTTTAAGTATTGAGTTGTTTCTTTTATAGAATCATTAAACATTTATAAATGTAATGTTTAAAAGTTCAAAGGAGATGCCCAAATGCTTAATCATAGTTCAATCTATGAGATTGAATAGTGAGTCATTTCATAGAGACTGAAGATTGCGAAAGTTCCGACAATGCTTTGAATCACTTTCATATTTCGCATCTTTCGCAACTTTGAGTATGAAATTTAGGAGGATACAAACATGAAAAACTTAAAAAACTTACAAACGACTATTTTAGAAAATTTGAATTTAATTCGTAAACCGCATGAGGTGGTCGAAGTTCGTATGTTAAAAACAAAAACTGGGACTGTTTCTGGATATTACGATAATTATTCTAAGCTTGTGCAGGATATTCAATCACATATAGGAAAACAGGATATTTATTTCTCATTAAACCCTGTATGTCAAGATTTAGTTGCTCGATCTGCAAATCGTCTAACAACATATGCTAAAACTACGACAAGCGATCAAGATATTAAAAAAATCTCCTACATCTTAATTGATTTAGATCCAGTTCGTCCATCTGGGATTTCATCGACAGATGAAGAAAAAGAACGTGCATTTAGTAAATTAAAAGACATCTATAAATTTCTATCAGACTATGGATGGCCCAAACCTATTGTTGCTGATAGTGGAAATGGGTATCACTTGCTATATTCTGTTGACTTTGCTAATACGAATGAGAATCGAGATTTATTAAAACAATTATTAGCGACACTAGATCAATTGTTTTCTGATGATAAGGTACATGTGGATAAAACAACATTTAATCCAGCTCGCATAGTTAAACTTTATGGGACCAAAGCTTGTAAAGGGGATTCCATTGAGGAGCGACCTCATCGTTGGTCAAGTATTATTTCTAAACCTACTAAGTTATTAGAGGTCTCAGTTGAAAAAATTATTGAGATCAATCAATTATTTATTCATCACAAGGATTCTAATAAAAAACAAGATAATCTTCAAAAAATTGATGTTGAAAAAATAATTAAGAAGTACAATCTCGGTGAATATAGGAAATCACCTTGGAATAATGGAACTCGTTATATCTTTAAAACATGTCCTTTTAATGAGAACCATAATGATTCGAATTTTTACATTATTCAGTTTGATAATGGTGCTATCTATGCAAGATGCCACCATGATTCTTGTTCAGGAAATGACTGGAATGCGTTGAAAGCTAAATTAGGTATTGTGACAAAAGGAATGAAAAAGTCAGAAAAGGATAGTAAAGATGAAGAAGTTATTAAAGAATCAGTTTCTGATATATTATTACGATTGACACATGATCTTGACTTCTTTTCCGATGATTTAGAAGAGGCACATGTGAAAATTCCTCTTGATGATGCTGTAAAAGTAGTTAAGGTAAAAGGGGAATTCTTTAAAAAATGGTTGATAAAGATTTACTACGATGAAACTGGAAAAGCGGTGACCGCTGAAGGGTTAAATCAAGCTATTAATGTATTAGATGCTAAAGGTCTCTTTTCGGAGAACGCTAATCGTAAGTTATTTCAGCGTGTGGGTAAAGTAGATAATAACTTTTACTATGATCTTTGTGATGATCTAGGGTCAGTGGTAGAGATACATAACAATGAATGTCATATTATTAACGATTCGTATGGAATCTTCAATAAAAAAGGTGTCATGTCACAGCAGGTACAACCCAACTTTAAGGTATCTTCAAGAAGACTGTTAGAATTGATTGTAAAAAGTTTTAATTTTAAATCTAGAAAAGATGCCATCTTATATTTAGTTTATCTTGCTACTTGTTATATTCCGGATATTGCACATCCTGTTTTGATTTTACATGGAGAAAAGGGAGCAGCAAAATCAACGACGATGAGATTTACACGAATGTTAGTTGATCCATCTCGAGTTCCTTTAATTTCCATGCCTACAAAAATCGATGATTTAGCTGGGGTTTTAGCAAAGACTCATATGATTTGCTTTGATAATCTAGCAACTATTAAGTCTGATGTTAGTGATTTATTATGTATGGCTTCAACGGGTGGAGGATATACCAAAAGAAAGTTATATACCGATGATGAAGAAGTGATTTATAGCTTTAAGCGTTGTATTTGTTTAAATGGTATTGATATTGTAGCTACGCAACCTGACTTGTTAGATCGCAGTCTTTTAATTGAATTAGAACGAATCCCTACAGGAGTTTATCAAACAGAAGCAACTATTAATGCTCGTTTTGAATCAGTTCGTGCAGAGATAATTGGAGGATGTTTAACTGCCATTGCTAAAGCTAAAGTCATTTATTCTGATATAACTGTTCCAGGTCTTGGACGAATGGCTGATTTTATGCACTGGGGATATGCAATAGCAGAAGTATTAGGAGTAGGTGGAGATAATTTCGTGAAGATTTATGCTGAAAACCAAAGTAAGAGTATTTTAGAAGCCATTGATTCACATCCTGTTGCTGCGGCGGTTGTTACTTTAATGAGTAATCAAACTCAGTGGCGTGGAAGTGTTTCATCGCTTTTAATGGTATTAAATCAAGTCGCTAATACCAGTGGAATGGATACAAATCATAAACTGTGGCCGAAGGCTCCTAAATCATTAAGTTCAAGACTGAAGGAAGTTAAGTCTAATCTAGAAGCAGTAGGTATTAAATATTCTATTCGAAATGTTGGAACACATAAAGAAATTACTGTTGTAGCAGAACGTTAGAAAAAAGATGCGAAAGGTGTGAAAGATCTGAAAGTTATAGATAACTGTCGCATCTTTCGCAATCTTATTCACGATAGAGAGTGGGGACATCAATATGAATGTGACATATAGTAAGTCGGAATTAAAGCAACAGATTGAAGATAGCACATTTGAGGTATCTAAAGATTTAATTAGTGAATTTAGCCTATGGTTAGCGGAGTACATACTAATGAATCTCTATGACGATAGAGAAGATTAGAAATCAATAGAGACTAGAGGTTTATCTAAAATATAATAGAAAAGGTGATTAGATATGAATTTAAATTTATTGGATTTTAAATCGGTGAGTTATTATGAAGGATATGAAGAGGGAGGCGGTAAAGCTACTTTGACTAATATAAATGAGATGCTAACTCCACAAGATTATCCGTTCATTCATCAACCGAAATCTCGATATACAACATGTTCTGATGTATTGTTTCAGAAGTTGTGGGATCAGTACCGTTTAAATGAATTAATTAATAAGCCTGTTCATCTTCAGTTTTCAGCACAAATTGAGCATTATAAGCTGTATGAGGTATTCCAGCATCATTTTACAACTAATAGCGAAATGAACATTCATGATTATTCTATTCATAATTTTAAAGCTTTATGTTCAGAAGAAGGAATGCCCTTTTCAGATATTATTTGGAAGGGAGAGTTACTATACTTTATATGGGAAGTGAAAGAACCAGTAGTATTTAAAAGTAGTTTTCAATTATTTGCGGTGTTTCTCTCATTTCTGAGAATGATTGATCAAATTGGTATTGATAATTTAGTTTTTAGTCAAAAGTACACGGAGATTAAGGCTCAACAGTTTTCTAGTGTAACGTGGAGTCCTAATCAGTATCATCAATATAATCATCCATATAAACATAGAAAACAGCAGTTATCTGAAAGTGAATTTAACTATGTTGATACAGACGGAAGTATCTTACAATATAGAGATTAAGGTTTTATTATATGATTGCATTACAGCGATGACTAAGAAAAGAAGTGGTGTTGATAATCACTTCTTTTGTAAAAAAATATATAGTTAAAGGAGATTTAAAGTGATAATGAAACATTTAACGGTGGCTGAGCAACTATTATCTGGAGTAAGTATAGAAACATTTAAGGAGCATTTGCGGTCTTTTGGAGTACCCTTTCGTAAGGCATTTAGATTAGAATATCTTCTTGTGTTACCGATTAATAGATTATTGGATTACGGGGCGGATATTAGTATAGAGGATGATCATTTACTCTCTTGTCACAGAAGTATGATTAAACTTAGAGAGCAGTTGAAGCAACATAATATAGAAGTGCTTCAATTTTCTTTAGACAATGATTTTAAACATCAATTGTGGATTAGATGCCATCATTTGAGATTTGGTTTTATTCAAGGCTATCAAAGTTATTTAGATGAATTAATTAGTTTTGCGAATGGATTAGATCAATTAAATATACCTGATATTTTTATTGAAATTTATATCCCTATATTAGAAGGAGAAGAGGGGATAAACCTATGGGGTAGCTATGATGTTGAGGAATACGAATTACAATTACAACAAATGTCTACTAATGATAATTAGTATATAAAGCAAGAAAGAGATAAAATAATAGACTAACTTAAAAAATGTTATTAATTGATAATTGCTGTAGCAAATTAGCTAGTAATCTTCGATTAATAATAAATTTAAAAAATAGGACTATTAAACGCTCGTTTAAGGCGATTAATGCTGTCTAAGTAGAATGGGTTTAGATTGATTATTATCGGATGTTATAGAGCCTTGAAATGTGTTTTAAATGGAAAATGAAATAAATATTATTATATTGATAAATGTTTATATGGAGGTAAGTATAATGGCAACAATTAGAGCAGTTAGTTATAGTAGATTTAGTAGTAATAATCAACGAACAGAATCAATAGATGCTCAGCAGCGAGCAATCTATAAATACATTGCAGAGAATAAGTATACCCCTGTTGGTGACTATGTTGATGAAGCCTTAACGGGAACTAATCTTCAACGTCCCGGATTCCAAAGTATGTTAGATGATGCTAAAAAGGGAATGTTTGATGTTGTAATTGTTCATAAAATGGATAGATTTTCCAGAGATGTGTACGATGCATTAGACGTTCAAAGAAAATTAGCATTCTACGGAGTGAGGATTGAATCGGTTATTGAACGATTTGAAGAAACACCTGAAGGTCAGCTCCAAAAGGTCATTCAGTTGGGGGTCGGACAATACTATAGTCAAAACTTAGCCCGAGAGGTCGTAAAAGGTTTGAAAGAGAATGCTTACAAAGCGATGCATAATGGAGGAATTCCACCATATGGATTTGACGTGGACCCTGAAACGAAGCGATATATTATCAATGAACATGAAGCAAGTGGAATTAGAATTATGTTTGAAAAAATCATTCAAGGATGGAGTTATCGTGAACTAGCAGAGTATCTCAATTTATTAGGTTATCGGACTAAAATAGGAAATAAATTTAGTGCAACATCATCTTTTTACGATATCTTAACGAATCCAAAGTACATGGGGGTTTATACCTATAATCGTTCTGTATCAAAGCCAAAGCAAATCGGTATGAAAAGATCTCATCGTAAAAATAAGAATGAAGAAGAAATCATTCGTATTCCTAATGGAGTTCCTGCTATTGTTGATAAAGAAACATTTGAACTTGTTCAAAAGTTGTTAAAGCAACGTCGCCGTTCTAAAGGCCAACATAAAGCCAAGGAAGTCTACCTATTAACGGGGTTAGTTGAATGTGCTGAATGTGGATCAGCTTACCATGGAAGTAGTAGAATAGGTGGAAGGAACAAAAGTAAATATGTATCGTATCGTTGCAGTAAAAGAAAGAAACTCGAAAATCCTTGTAAATGTAAAGAGATAAATAAGACCTTATTAGATGAGTTTGTGGTCAATCAATTATATACGACGTTGCTAAATCAAACGAACCTTGAACAGTTGCTTGAAGAGGTCAATGTTAAGTTGAAACAAAAATATGCGGATATGGATCAAGACTTACCACAATTACAGAAGCAGTTAGATGAAGTTAATCAAAAGATTTCAAACCTTGTTCAGGCGATTGCAATGGGAGGGCTAGGTAGCCTAGATACTATTACCCAGGAAATACAACGATTAGAACACGATAAAGTTAAACTAACAGAATTAGTCCAAGAAAACCAAGTCAAGAAAGAATCATTAACTTTAACTCTTGAACAACTGAAACAAGTTTTAGATGAATCAAAGCAGTATATGTTATCTAATCACGATGACATGGTAAAGTACATTCTATCACGTTTTATTCATAAAATTATTATTGGAAACGAAACCATCATAGTTAATTATAACTATGGTGGTTTTTATTTTGATTTTAAAAGTATTTTATTACTTGAATCTGTTACCTATCAAAGAGATGATGTTTATAGTAATTCATCTTTAAAGGAGGTGATATAAAGTTAATTAATTTAGTTAGAAAGGAGGTACAAGCTATCCATAAGGAGATTATTCTATATGAACGTGTGCAGGCAGAATACGATTGTTTTATAGAGGAATTAGTACAACTTAATCAAGCTTTGTTGTCTCAGCGAATACATGAGCTCAGATTAAAGACGATGATTTTAGAATTGATTATTGAAGAAAGGTACATAAAAGAAGAGTTAGGTTATCTAATCAAGGAAGAAAAGCCATTAGAAATACTTTATAATTTGTTAACTCACTATATATGAGGTCAAGGAAATTTTTGTTATAATTTATTTATAAAGTGATAGTTTAAGAGGTGAAGGGATGAGAGAATATGCAGTGGATTATACCCTGTGATTTTAATTATTATGATGCTAGGGGAGCATTTAAGAAACTAAATACAATTGATTGGAGACAACATAATCGTTTTAATATTGATGATATTGTATATATTTATGCTTCAGCTCCTTATCAAAGAATTATGTTTAAAACTAGAGTGGTAGATGTTGATTTATCATACGAAGAAACAATTGATGATCGAGAGTTTTGGAAGAATCCAGAAGATAAAGAGGATGCAAAGAAAAAGAGACGTTATGTCCGATTACAATTAATTGATACATCGGATTCAGAAGCATTAAGTTTAAGCCATTTGATGGAATATGGACTAAAGAAAGCACCGCAAGGAGCAGTAAAATGCATTGGTGATAAACTTCAATTGGGTGAATATATATGTGAATGCTTTGGAGGAAGTAGTTCGATATCTATAGATAGATCTGATCAAGATATTGAAGATGTCATTAACTATTTAAAAGAATACCATGGAAAAAAATATATACAGGTTGAAAAATTAACAAATGAGGACCTAAAAAATGAAATGATTGAATTTCGTAAAAGAGGTCAAAATGCACAACCGAAATTTAAAATATCCTTAAGGGGGGATAATTGATTTGCATGATTAACTAGAGGGAAAGTGCCCATTAGTATCTACATTTTAAAAGTGCATGATCTACACTTTTAGCTGACGTGAAAATTAACGTGAGTGGAGGACTACTGGAAGATTTTCTGATAGTTTACCGCTTTAAAGGGAAAACTGTGTTTAAATGTAGCTCCCTCTCTTTTGAATACGTATGACATATTTAAACAAAAACAGGTGTCAATATCTTTGACATTCGAGTTTTTATTGAAGTAAATGACTTACCACCAAGTGGGGGCGAGTGAAAATCACTACAAGTTAGCTATACCCCAAACGTATAACTAAAAAAAGTTGTTGGGGGCGATCAATGTATTCATATCACGAATATGTTATGAAACCACTAATACCAATCTCCCTATCGGCATTACGTAGCGAGTGAAAAAATGCGTCGGCTAAATAATTCTAAATCGGAATTATTAGGGATGGTTGATATAGGAAACACATATCTCTGTTGTCGTAATTGTCGACGTTATAAAACGGAAATTTCTGTTCTCTCAAGGTTACGCAAAAATGCGTAGACTTATTAGGAGATTTTTCTGAATCATCACTGTATGTCTTTTAAGATACGGATGCATTCTGAAAAAATCCCTAACACTCAATATTTGGGGGAGTTGTCTTATTTAGTTAATAGAAGGAGTTATAGAGACTGCCGATATCGTAACTCGGATGTCCGTAAAAAGGACATCTGAACTCTAAACAGCACCTCCAGTATTATGGTTTGCATTACCGACAAAATGGTGGTGGTAAGCAATGCGCGTTGTCAGCCCCTCGCGTTTCACGACCTCCTTGAACAGGTTGTTCCCATCCACCTGTTTTGGAGATATAATTGATTTACACAGAGCTTTTAGACCTACCACTAATAGGTCTTTTTTTATGTGTCGCACTTAATATTACAATCTGTCTTATATTAAAAAGTTTAAATCGGTTCTTTATTTTCTTTTGAGGTGATTAGGTTTACCCCGATAAATTTATGAATAGCATCAGATAGTTTTTCTTTTTTCTTCAAAAATACTCCTTCTATCATCTTCAGTTTGAGGTAGGATTTAATTGGAGATGTGATTTACTTGGATTGCTGAAGGAGTTGGAAGTAAAGGTCATGCTGTTCTTAGAAAATATGTATAAAAATTATATTTTAATTACTATAGGGAATTTTAATGAAAGGCTCTGTTAGATGAACATGTTGAAATAAGTAATCTATCGACTTGAAGTTAATAGAGTACTTAAAAAGGTTGTTTAGTTTTGTGTGGGCAATCCAAGTCAGTCCTTATCAGCAAAATTGTCTAATAGCGCTTAATGAAAAAGAAGTGATACATTATTTATCATAAGAATTTTTTTGAATTTATATGGAATAATAAAATCATCTAATTATTTAAATTTAGCACTATAAAATTACCTATAAAAAGATAGATGACCTAGTGAAACATTTGTATAGCTTATTTTACTTACAAGAACATTTTGTTACATTTTCAACTGTAAAAAAATTCTATCTAAAGTAGTATAAATGCATCTAAGAAGTAGTAAAAAGAGTAATTTTTTATCAATAGAGATGACTATTGTCATAACGAAGGTGTCTTTGTCACAATATGAGAGGTGTGAATTTTTTATAAAAACAGCTATAGTATATTGCGTTATATAATATCCCTTGTATAATAAATGTTATATAATAGATATTATATTATTAAGAGGAGAAAAGAATGCCACCAAAAGCAAGAATTAGTAAAGAACAAATTATAGATAAAGCGGTTGATTTGATTAGAAAGGAGAAAACATTAACAGCCTCTACATTGAGTAAAGAGCTTAAATGTTCAACACAACCTATATTTTGGTATTTCAATAATATGGAAGAAGTTAAGAGTGAAACTTTAAAGCAAGCGCATAAAAATTTTAGCGATTTTTTGCGTGTACCAATTGAAGGTATTTCATCATATAAATCTACTGGAATTAGGTATATTCAGTTTGCACGTAATGAAAAGGGATTATTTAAGCTCCTTTTTATGAGTGAACGTTCAAAAGATGAAAATATTTTTGTAGATGATTCGAACATACATTTTTTAACTAACCTAATATGTAAAACAGAGTTTGTAGACAAATCTAAAGCCGATGAAATATATAAGATTATGTGGTTATTTTGTCATGGGATTGCAACTATGATTGCAACAAAAACTGTAGAAATAAATGATTCTGAAGTAGAGTATATGCTTGAAACTGTGTGTAAAGGTATTATAGGAGGAAATAGAAATGAAACTATTATTAAGCGATAAACATGTGCATATTAACTTTATAGAAAGTGATGAAAATAAGTATATTAACCTCTCTAATCTTAAAATTTCCAACTGTGTGGGGTGCTTTGGCTGTTGGACTAGAACACCAGGTAAGTGTGTTATTCGTGATGATGCAGTGAAGGTTTATCCTATTATTGCGAAGAGTGATGAGATTATTTATGTAAGTAAAATAAAATATGGTTGCTATGACACAGTGATGAAAACTATGCTTGAGCGTGCTATTCCAATTCAACAAGCTTTTATTCGCCTTTTAGATGGAGAAGCACATCATGTGCAACGTGATGTTGCTATGAAAAATGCAGTTATTATTGCATACGGCAATATAGAGCAGGGAGAACAAGAAATATTTAAACGTTTAATAGAGCGCAATGCTCACAATATGAATTTTAAGAGTTTCAAGATTCTTTTTGTAGATGAAGAAAATTTGGAAAAAGTAGTGATGGAGGAGGTTGAAAAATGGGAAAAGTAATTATTATAAACGGTAGTCCTAGGGCGACAAAATCAAATTCTAAACGTTATGGAGATATTTTTAGATGTTTCTATAAAGGCGATACAGATACTTTTAATATTACGAAGAATAATCATAACGATATTTGTAGCAAAATAGAAGAATATAGCGATATTTTATTTATTTTTCCATTATATGCAGATGGGATTCCTGTGACATTACTTAATTTTTTAAAGTTTTTGGAACAGAATCCTCCTAAAAATAAACCTAATATAAATATAATGATAAATTGTGGTTTTATAGAGCCTTCACAAAATGAAGTTTGTATTGATATGATTAGATTATTTTGTAAACAAAATAGATATACTTTTGGATCGGTATTATCAATAGGTAGTGGGGAAGCAATTTTAGATACACCATTTAGATTTCTTGTTAGATGGAAAATAAAAAGGTTATCAAAATCTATTTATAATAATAGATTTGAAAGTTTAAATATTACTATGCCAATATCAAAGAAGTTGTTTATTAAGGCATCTACAAATTATTGGGTTGATTATGGAAAGCGAAATGGTATTACAAAATCGGAGATGGAAACCATGAAGATAGAGTAGCGGTGATTATTATTATAACTGGATTCTAAATGAAACGAATGGAGCGGTTACAGTAGTACGTGGATAGCCGACACTAGCAAAATTATCATATTGAATAGTCTTCTAGTGTCGTATTAATCATTGGTTGAGCGACTGTTACTGGGAACAAGTGTCTATGTGAATGGAAAGTCAACTGTAGTAACTAAAATTAATCAGGCATATACTGTATACGAATCTAAGATTAATTCTTATAGGCTAAGCGGAGCTGGGACTAGTATCGTTATTTTACCATTCTAACTGTTTATAACGATATGGTATATCTATGGGAGTAGTTAATCAATGAATACAGCTCTACGATCTCAATGATTTCCTTTCATTAGACATTGTATTTGGTGTTGAATTCCTGTTTAATATGTTGATAACAATTCGTTTATAATATCATTATCTATCTCTTTATTTTTTTATTGACTACGAATATCTAAAATAGAGCATGAATAAATCTATATTCTGATATGTAACGAAAAAAAGTTTTATTGGAATGGCAACACTAAACTAAACAACTTTTTAAGGGGGGGGCACGATGCTCAACCAGAGATAAGTATCCTATTGAAGAATGGATTTTATGGTTATGATACTAGTTAACGTAGTCTGCAATTTCATAGCCTAATTGTTCTTGTGTTTGAAATACATGTTGATTGACAATTCACTTAAAGCGTTAGAAAATTCAAATTTTGATTATTTAGAGGTATAACAAAAAACAACAGATGGAGAGAATATGATGAACTATTACTCACTATCTGTTGTTTAAATTTTTGTCAGGGTTTATTTAAAATGTCTCACAAACTAAGTCACTGATTTCTTTTTGAAATTCGTTATTCCCATACCATTCTAATTGATTGTAAAGGTACATTACATCTGTGGTACAATTAATCAGTAAATAAAGCTCTGTGATTTCCAGTACTTCTCCTGAGGAGACGTTGTGTTTAACTGCTAATTTTTGTAGCGGGAGTCGGTGTGTTTCTAGCCATTTGTTAATAACATCGTTATTCATAATTTTATCTCTCCATTTTCTTTACTTGCCACCATCTTGCCACTAATATATAAAACAGAGTATGATTAAGCTTATATTCCGATATGTAATGAAAAAAAATAAGTTTTACTTATGGATATCGTAATATCAAAGGTTTAGAATGATTTTTTATAAACTTTCATAGGTTTATTTTATTTTCATAGTTAGATTTAACAAGTTGGTTACAAAGTACTGTAGTGACAGAGAATTGAAGAGTCTAGATTTCTGGTGGGTATATAAACCTTCTTGTACTTATGAATTTGAAGAGTATGTGGTGTATCGAATAGAGGCTCAACATAAAAAGTATGTCAAGTTAGAACAACATCAATTTAAAATGGATACTGAAAAAGGTATACATGAATTCGTAATTGTAGAACTTACGAGTGATGCAGTTGTAAGAATGATACAAGAAGAAGGGTATGAATTAACAGAAATCGATATTGAAGAAATTAAACTTGGGCTAGATAATAGTTATTGTGAAATGTGTTACTATATGATTGAATATTATTTCAATAGTGGTGATTACTTAGATTTAGATAATGGGTATTATCATGGTGAAACTTTGTGGTTAAATGATGTTTGGATTAATCATCAGTATATTGAAACTAAATGGAATATATTTACTGATAAAAAAGAAGCTATTAATTGGATTTATGAGAATTATCTCGAAGATGAATGGGTAGTAGAGGAAATCATATCTTAAAGAATATATATTATCTTAATATTGTTAGTATTAGAAAAAAATAAAAAAACCATTATCTCAAATCAGATTTAATCTGAACTCAGATAATGGTTTTTATTTGGATTAATTTTCCTGTAACAGTTGTGGACGTGGATATTATGGTGGAGATGGGGGGAGTCGAACCCCCGTCCGAAAACACCGACCACTTAACTTTCTACAAGCTTAGTCTCCTATTGAATTTAACGGGTGACTGGTTAGGCGACAGACCTGTCAGACCGCGAGTTTGATAATCTCTTCTAGGCTATTCAAACGGCACAGACTAGCGTATCCCACTAATAGTGAGCCTAAACATTCAACATGGGCGATTGAGTGAGTAGGCAGCTACGTTATATTAAGCAGCTAATTGTAAGTTTGTTTTTCCGGTTATTATAAACCTCGACCTTTTAACGTGGGCGAACACGGCTTGCTTATTAAGCTCAAATGCCCCCGTCGAATCCGTAACATCCCCAGGTTAATTTATCACTTAACTTACAGAATTAATTATACTCGATTTTTAAATCTTTCGCAAGTTTTCAATTAGATTAGTGAAATTCAAAACACTAATTATTGTGTGAAAACGACAAAAAAATATTCAGAATTTAAAAATAAAAAAATAAAAGCGTGTTTAAAATAAAAAAATCGGTTCATACTATACCTGTGATTTCTGTTATTAAATCCAAATCGAGGTGAAATATGCTGACAGTTATAACAAATTTAATTTTAACCGTAATATTCACTTTTTCATCGGTTAGAATGCCCGTTACTAATGAAAAGCAAAATATTCAAAGCTCAACAGTTATGACAACGATGGAAAATAAAACAGAAAACAGTACTTTAAAAACCGTATCAAATTCAAATGTTTTGCAAAAACAGGAGTCACAAACAGGAGAAACTCAAACTACTTCTAAACAATTAAATAAGTCAAATTCAGAAATGATTACTTCTGATGACATAAAAAAGCAAGTGGCAAATGAAAAATTATTTTCTGCATTATCAGAGGCAGTAGAGCAGTCTGAAAATGAGGTGCTTGTGAATGAGGAAGTGGAATCTGATGAGGGAACACAGCAGGTTGCTAAATTAAACTCAGGTGAAGAAAGTGATATTGCACCAATCGCAATGACACATGATTCAGAACCAGATGCAGGTATAGAGGAAACTGAATCAGTTTATAAAGATTATAGACAAACCTTTTACAGTGTTCAGTCTGGTGAAGTTAAAGTCGGTTATGGTTTATCTTATAATGATACAGAAATTCGTAATATTAATAATGTGATGCATTTTTATGATGATGAATACCAAGAATGGTTACCGATTGTTGCAGTAAATATTAATGAAGTATTAGAAGTCGGACTTAATGAACGTGGAGTTCCTAATTATTATGGAACTATCTTAGAAATCACTTATCCATCAGGTGATGCGCAAAAAGCAATCGTATTAGATGCCTGTGGCGCTTGTAGTCGAGATAATCGTATTGATTTATGGGTATATGAAAAAGACTATAATCATGATGTGAAAGGAATTGAGTATCGAGTTATAAGGGAAGGATTTAAAGATGAAGACGAGCAATGAAGTTGAAAATCTTGAAATTTTATTAATTCAAATGATAGAAGATCAAACCTTGAGTGAGGATGATTATAACCTCATTCATAAATATTTAGTCAAAGTTAAAAATGATTTGCAATAAAAAGGCATGAAGCGCGCTTCATGCCTTTTTTATTTCAATAATTCATGTTTCGTTTGAGCAATAATGAAGTTTTTAAATGCCATTAGAGTTGGACTAATAGATTTATTCCGAACACTGGCTAAATAAATATAGCGAGTGGGATTAGGATTTGAAATCTTAATTACTTTTACATCGAATTGATTTAGTATAGTAACTCGAGGTAAAATCGCAATTCCATAATTAAAAGCGACTAATCCAGCAACCACGCTATCTTCTTCGACTTCACAAATGATATTTGGTTTTGTATTTGATTTTAAGAATAAATCATCAATCGTATGTCGAAGTTCGGTTTCTTTATTAAAAGATATAAATGGATAGTCTACTGTATCTACTAAATCAATCTCATCTTGATGAGCAAGAGGGTGATTCTTTGGTACAATGAGAACCAACTCTTGTTCAGTAATGGGAACAAACTCAATGTCAGGTTCATTGTCAACATATGAACAAAGTATTAAGTCATACTTTTCATCTTTTAACCCTTGCAATAACTGATTGGATTCTCCTTGTGCGAAAGAAAAATGGACATTCTGATAATCATCTTGCTGTAAAAATTGATTGATGAGTGTTGGGACAAATAACCCTTCAAGTGTGCAAATAAATCCTAATTCAATGGAACCCTGTGTATTACTTGCTAGTTCACGTAGTTTCTTTTCCCCAAGTTCTAATTCATTTAACGCTGTTTCAACATAAGTTAAGAAAAATCGTCCGTATTTGGTGAGGCGAACGTTACGTCCCTGTTTTTCAAATAAATAAACTCCTAATTCTTTCTCAAGTGATGAAATAGCATGACTCAAACTTGGTTGAGTAATTGATAGTTGTTCAGCAGCCTGTGTATAATGCTCAAGTTTAGCTAAAACTCGAAAATATTGTAGATGGTTCAAGTTCATGAATCTTCACCTCTTAATAATAGATTAAAATGCCTATATTATATCATATTTAGAGTTATTCTATCTTCAAACAGAATTATTTTTTTGCTTAGCAGTCTCAGTCTGTTTTAAATTTGTATGTGTTAGATAGGGATAATAAAGGACAGAATTAAGGAAATTCCTTTATTTATTTTCTTAGTATTTGAAATCTAGCTTCTACTTCAGAGTCTGAATTTTTTATTTTGATTGATAAAATCTATGCATGACTTAGTGCTTCCAACCTTTAATCTCCATAAAATATTCGGTAACGGTTTTAATACTTCAAAAAACTTAACAAAAATGAGTATAATGGATATAAAGGGGAGGAAAAATATGTTAACAATTTTGCTCATAATTATTTATATTGCTTTTATTAGTCTTGGTTTACCAGACGCCATTCTAGGTTCAGCATGGCCATTGATGCATACTGATTTAAATGTTCCTATTTCTTATGCCGGAATCGCGACCATGATTGTCAGTGGAGGAACCATTATCTCAAGTTTTTTCAGCGAAAAAATGATTCGAAAATTTGGAACAGGAAAAGTCACCACCATCAGTGTACTCTTAACAGCCACTGGCTTACTCGGGATTTATTTTGCGCCAAGCTTTATTTGGATCTGTCTTCTTGGAATTCCACTAGGAATCGGAGCTGGAGCAGTGGATGCTGCCTTAAATAACTTTGTCGCTCTTCATTATGAAGCGAAACACATGAACTGGCTTCACTGTTTTTGGGGAATTGGCGCGACCTCAGGACCATTCATCATGTCTTTATTTCTACTCAATCAAAATGGATGGCGAATCGGATACGCAGCCATCGGAATCATTCAAGCGATACTCGTTATTTGTTTGTTTATTTCGTTACCATTATGGCGTCAATTTGAAACGACTCAGAAAGTGGAGGAGGAAGACGATAATGGTATCAAAATAAAATCATTATTGAAAATTCCAGGAGCAAAACCGACACTTATCGCCTTTTTCTGTTATTGTGCAGTGGAACTTACCACCGGATTATGGGCCAGTTCTTACTTAGTTGTAAACGATGGACTAGCTGTTGAATTGGCCGCTAAATGGGCTTCATTTTACTACTTAGGGATTACAGTCGGAAGATTCATTGCTGGATTTTTAACAATGAAATTAACGAATACACAAATGATCCGAATCGGACAAACAATTTGTATCATAGGAGCTATTCTTTTAGTCTTACCTATCACTAGTGTGTTTAAATTAATAGGACTCATCTTCATTGGATTAGGATGTGCACCAATTTATCCTGCAATGCTTCACGAAACGCCGAATCGATTTGGAAAAGAATTATCTCAGCGTTTAATGGGGATTCAAATGGCAACAGCCTATGTGGGAAGCACCTTAATTCCACCACTATTTGGCGCTCTATCAAAAGTTCTAGGATTACAAATGTTACCTTACTTTTTATTAATCTTCTTAATCATTATGCTGGTTTCTTCAGAGAAAGCAGCCTATAAAAAAACAAACTAAAACTGACAAAAGGAGCCAAACATTGGCTCCTTTAAATATGTTTAGGAAAAAAATAGATAAATTTTTTGAGTCTTATTTTAGAAATTTGCTTTTTAAAAAAATGATTGATGATAGTCAAAACTTTAGTTCCCAATTCTAGGCCTTTGCATATTTTATAGGTAAAGGAGGAAATAAGATGATCAGAAAAGAAATAGGTTTTTTAAAATTAGGAACAATCTTTTTACAAATTGTTTTTATGTTACTCTTAATCCCAGCCACTCAGTTATGGACGAGTCGATTACTTGGTGGTTTTATTATTAATTCATTTAGTTTAGTCGTTTTATTATTACTTCATGCTTATACATATCGTGAATGCAGTCGAAGTCGGATGCCGAAAATTGGGCATTTAGTAGGAATAATAGCTACTGCGATACAAGTTAGCTTCCCCCTATATCTTATCGCGACACTAATTTTAGGATTTGAATCTTATGTTGTCTTAGCCAATCGATTGCCTTGGAAATTAGATCAATTAAGTAAGCCGAAAAAAGTGAAATCAAATTAAGATGAGCTAATGTCCGACTTAGCTCTCTTTTTTTATCCTTAAGTGTCAGAAAAGGTCGTATGATAGTTGACGATATGAACACTTCATATGATAATTAACATAAGTACCTAAAATTGGGAGATACTTATGTAGGAGTAAGGAGGAAAGCATGATGTTTGATCATTCAAATTGTGGGATTGGGGCCATCGCTAATCTTGACGGAACTTATAGCCATGAAATTATTCAACAGGGGATGACCCTCTTAAAAGCACTCAGCCATCGCGGGGGAAAAGCGAAGGATGGGACAGGTGATGGATGTGGGATTTTAATGCAAATTCCCCATCATTATTATGAAAAAAAATATGACATCAAAGGTTCATTTGCCCTTATGATGACTTTCTTACCAAAAGATTTAGTTGAAAGAAAAAAAGCATTAGATATTATACATGATGCAATGAAATCAAATCATGTTGAGGTCATGAAAGAAATCGTGGTGCCTGTTGATTCAACTCTTTTAAAACCAAAGGCACGTGCAACAGAACCATTTATTATGCAATTTATTTTAGATTGTGAAGACCAAGTGACATTATATAAGGTGCGTCGTCGCATTGAGCAACAATGGAAGTTTGCTAATTTAGCTGATCGTACGTGTTATATATCATCATGCTCAGCAAAAACAGTTGTTTATAAGGGATTATTGACACCTGAAGAATTACCGAATTATTACTTAGATTTACAAGATGAAGCGTTCCATTCAAACTTCTGTATCGTACATCAACGTTTCTCAACCAATACCAATCCATCTTGGAATTTAGCACAGCCATTCCGATATTTAGCACACAACGGAGAAATCAATACGGTGTCAGGTAATATTGAATGGTCAAATTCACGCGTTGGACTTGCGACTCATAAAGACGTTTATCCAATTTGTAATGAGCGCCATTCAGACAGTGCAAATCTTGATCGAACGCTTGAGTCTTGGATTTATGAAGGATTTGACCTTGAAAATATCGTGACGCGTTTATTACCTAAAGCATACGAAAAAGATGCGGGTGTGAGTGAGGAACTTAAAGCGTATTATGAATATAGTAATTTAAAACAAGAACCATGGGATGGGCCAGCTGGGGTTATTATTTGTGATGGGCATAAATTAATTGCTACTCTTGACCGCAATGGATTACGTCCATTCCGCTACGTTCAAACAGACAAACAGGTCGTTTTAGCCTCAGAAATTGGGGTCCTAAATACACCGCTTGAAAACATCAAAATGGCAAGCCGAATTCAAGCAAGCGAGCTACTTTGTATCGATTTAGACAACCAAATCATCACAAAAGACGAAGAAGTCAAAGCTATGTTAGCCGCGCAACATCCATATCATGAGTGGTTGACAAAAAAAATAATCAAACCAGCTGCAAAGTATGACTTTAACGCAGAAGTAGCAGATTACACACAAAAATTTGCCTACACTAAAGCCGAATACATGCAAGAGTTAAAATCATTAGTGGAGACGGGAAAGGAAGCCATTGGATCTTTTCCATATACGGCACAGTTGAATATTTTAAAGTCTAGTCCACAACTATTCTTCGATTACTTCAAACAAAATTTTGCACAGGTAACCAACCCACCACTGGATTCAATCCGTGAAAAAAGAGTCTTCTCATTAAAGACTTCTTTAACACCGGTTGTCTCATTAAAAGATGAGCCATTAACTTACCCAGTGTATCAATTAGAATCACCTATTTTAATGCAAAATCAATATGAAACTTTACTAAAGGAAACCACATTCAAACACATTCACCTATCGTTAAAAATTGACACCACCTTACGTGATGCTGTTGCGAAGTTCAGACAAAGCGTCATTGAGGCAACAAATGAAGGTGTTCATATCATTATTTTAGACGATGAATGTGAAGGAAAAGTCATTCCATCTTTAATGGCGACAAGTATTGCGCATGAAGTATTAGTTAAAATGGGGAAACGTCTAGAAGTTCGACTCATCTTAAAATGTGGTGATGCCCGTTTACCGATTCATTTTGCAATGTTACTTGCTTATGGAGGTGACTTCATCTATCCATATTTCTGCTATCACGTCATTACAAAAAATGTAGAAGATAAAGAAACAGTTCTTAAAAATTATTTAAATGGATGTAAAGCCGCTTTATTAAAACAAATGGCTAAAATGGGAATCTCAACGATTTCTTCGTACCGTGGATCAAAAGTGTTTGAAGTTGTTGGTCTAAATGATGAGGTGACCTCTTTATTTACAAGTAAATCATCATTATTTGGTGGGAAATCCTACGAAGACATTGAAGCGGGATTACTAGGAGAAGGGCTAGATTTAGCAAAAGTCAATGAATATCAAAACATGGACTCAATCTTCATGAATCACGCATACTCAAAAAAATTCATCAAAGACATTAAAGCTGTCGTATCCGCTAATGATTATGATGGATTCAAACGCTTAACTGAAGAAGAAAGAAATCGTCAAATTAACCTTCGTGATTGCTTAAGCTTAAACAGAACTCAATCGATAGCGATCGAAGACGTTCAACCAGTCGAAGAGATTATTCGTCATTTTGTTGCATCAGCGATGTCATACGGTGCTTTATCTATTGAAGCTCATGAAACGATTGCCCGTGCTTTTAATGAACTTGGAGCATCTTCAAATAGCGGTGAAGGTGGGGAACTTGTTGAACGTTTTGGAACGATGACCGCTTCAAAAGTGAAGCAAGTTGCTTCAGGCCGTTTTGGTGTTACCTATGATTATTTACGTAGCGCTGAAGAAATTCAAATCAAGATGGCACAAGGTGCAAAACCTGGAGAAGGTGGACATTTACCAAAATCAAAAGTTGATGAAAATATTGCCCGCGTTCGCTATGCCAAACAAGGTGTAGATTTAATTTCACCACCCCCTCACCACGATATTTATTCCATTGAAGATTTAGCGCAGTTAATTCATGATTTACAAACAACAAATCCATCTGCTCTGATCAGTGTTAAATTAGCATCACTTGCAAACGTTGGAACGATTGCAAATGGAGTGGTTAAAGCAGGAGCTGCTAAAGTGGTTATTTCAGGATTTAATGGAGGAACAGGTGCTTCACCAAAATCTTCACTAAAATACACGGGACTTCCTTGGGAATATGGGCTATATCAAGCGCACAAATCATTACTAGAAAATGATGTACGTCATGAAACGTTTATCCAAGTTGATGGACAAATTAAATCAGGGTATGACGTGGTCATGGGAGCAATCCTTGGAGCCGATGAATTCGGAATCGGAACCATGTGCCTTGTCATGGTAGACTGCATCGGATGTAAACAATGTCATACAGGTAAATGTCCCGCTGGAATTACCACTCAAGATGAAACATTGCGTGCTCGCCTCAAACAAGATCCGACGTTATTAAAAACTTATTTAACTTATGTGGCGCGCCAAACACGTGAAATTATGTCTTACCTTGGAGTGAAATCACTTGAAGAACTTCGTGGACGCACAGACCTTTTAGTTGTGCCAAATCATTTAAAATTAGATTGGTTACAACCATTGCCTGTGACTCAAGATATGAATGTGAGAAAACAGCAGATACCAGTGCCAAAGTTAGTGGCAAACGAAGTAAATACTATTGATTCTTCTTTAAGAACACTTGGGGTGCAACTCGTAAGTGATCAAATGCGTACATTTGAAACTTATGGTTATGCTGGACAAAGTTTTGGAGCCTTCATGAATGAAAGTGTTGAACTTATTCATACTGGATATGCCAATGACTATGTTGGTAAAGGATTAAGTGGCGGACGTATTACCGTTAAAGTTAATGAGACGATTCGCCAATTAGAAGAAGAAAACCCTGAATATATCAATCATCACTTAATTGCTGGAAATACGATTCTTTACGGTGCGACTTCAGGAACATGTTATCTTGAAGGGCGAGTTGGAGAACGTTTTGCCGTCCGTAACTCAGGTGCAACGGCAATCAATCACGGAATGGGAGTTCATGCCTGTGAATACATGACAGGTGGAGTTGTTATTTCCTTAGGAGATGTGGACGCGAATATTGGTGCCGGTATGACAGGTGGATTGTTATTCATTTATAAACCATCGGATCTCAACCTAAAACTTAATACGGCCTACGTCAATGTCTTTGAAATGAAAGAAGAACATCGACAAATTCTAAGTGCTGTGTTACAAGATTACGTTATCAAAACAAATAACACACTTGCCTCAAAAATTTTAGTTAACTTCGAAGAAGAGGCATTGAACTTTACACTCATTACATCATCAGATTACTATGAATTAGAACTATAACCAAAAGTGCTATCCTTGAGATAGCACTTTTTTAATACAATGATAAATAAATATTGTTAAAAAATGGTATAATCGTTTTAGTAGTAAGGGGAATAGGATGTTAAAGAAAAGGATAACCATGATTGCAATGAGGGGGAAAAATATAAGATGCGAGATATAAAGGGACATGATGTCTTGTAGGAGCTGATATTATGAAATTTAATAGCGCTTAAATGTGATGAATTAAAGGGGGGAATGAAATGTTAAAAAAAATCATGATCATGATGTTACTGTTCATCGTAGCAGGGTGTCAAAGACAAGAGAATCTACAGGAAACACCGATTCATACATCCATTCAATTATTTTCAACTTTAACAGGAAATTTAGTTCAAACAGACGACGAGTCTTATAAAGAATATGTTGAATTATTTCATGATCTATTCAAAGAAAAGGCAACGTATGAAAAGTTTCTAGGATTAAAAAATATGACAGGCTCAACAGGAGTGAGTTATTCAAACTTCGTCATGATGCAGTTAGATAATGGGGAAATGATACTTGTCTCCTTTGTTCCATGGCCAGAAGAAGACCGATATGAAATTTACGATATTTATCTTGTACCAGATTCAGTGAAGTATTATTTTGAAGATATTCAAAACTAAGCGCCAGCCATGATAAAATACTTGAAGAAGGGTTCACAGATGACGAGTAAAGCGTTTAGATATTCCATTGAAATTAAATAGGCCGCTAATGATTAGCGGCCTATTTAATTATTTGAGGTTCTGATTCGTTTATTAAAATTGATTACAATTTAAGAGAATCAGTCCATTTTCTTTGAGGTAAAAAAGGACTGATATTAAATGTCATTAATGTTTTTGTTCTTTTTTCTTAGTTGTCACTCCAGTTCCTGGAACAGGTTCACCTGCTTCATAAACTTTACCAGGTTGTTTAACTTTTTTTTCATTATATTTATGCATTTTTCCTGACATCATTTGTCACCTCCTTCATCGTTATGATTTACCAAAAAAATTAAAGTAATTCTCAATTGTGACATAAAAAAGATAATTTTTTATTGGGGAAGCGTTCGATAAAATGCTATTAAAGTTAAATGGGTGACAATCTTGACACCTAGATTCTACTTTACATTCACTGGGAATTTCTTGTATGATGGGAATGCGTAAAAGTTGTAGAAATCGCATGAAAAAATGTATAAATCCTAAATTTTATAGGCAAATTTGGAGAAATCCAAAGACGCAAAGCTAAAGGGGCTAAGGTCAATTGAGACTATGCTAGCCAGTTGCCGAAGAAAATCTATTCTTTGTTCGTCATAAATTGATTAAAACTAACATGATGTTGATTAGTTATGAACTTTTTGTGGTGCTTAAATTAGATGGTAACTACCCTTTAGGGTAGTTTTTTGTTTTCTTAGGCAGGAATAGTTTTCTTAGTCAGATAAGAGGCGAATATTCCATTGTTTTATTGAATAATCCTTAAAAATTTTCCAAGGGGGACGAAGTATGAAAAAACAACTATCAGCTATTTTAGCAGTATCATTGATAGCATCTAACTTTTCACCAATGATCGACATTTATGCTAGTGAATTAGCAAAAGAAACGGTAGTCGATTTAAATGAATCAAAAAGTATGCAAAGTGTTACAGCAACAATTACGCCATTTACCTTAACAAATTATCGTAACTTTGAATCGTATAATGAACAATTTAAAATAGCAACAAGTCAAATTAAATCGATTACGAATAACGGGGGACAGTATTCATCAAGTTCAATTGATAAAGCAATTGATGGAAATTTATCAACTCATTGGGAAACCGGAAAGCAGAATAATTCTTCCTTTAAAAATGAAGTTGTCTTTGAATTTGAAGAAGTTGAATCCATTAATCGTTTAATCTATGCGACTCGACAAGATTCAGCAAAAGGTAAAGGATTTCCAACTGAATTCGAAATTTATGGTTCTTTAAGTGGAAGCGATGAAGATTATCAATTATTAGTAACGGGAGAACATAAAACAACAGGAGATCTTTTAGAATTTAAATTTCCAACGATGACAGTAAAAAAAATTAAATTTGTTTTTAAAGAAGCTAATCAAAATTGGGCGAGTGCTTCAGAATTTTGGTTCTATAAAGAAGATGCTATTCTTGAACAAATGAATGAAATGTTTACGAATGAATCAAAAAATGAATTAAGTTCCCATGTTGATACACTTGAAAAATTAAATGAATTCGAAGCCACAGTGATGAATCATCCTTTATACGATGAGTATAAAGAAGATTTTAATAATGCACGAGTTTTACTTGAGAGTATGGAAGTTGTTTATATGAATGCGATTGTATCTAAATTCACTTCATTAGCGGATGAACGATTAGAGGCATATGACGAGTTATATAAAATTCCTTCTGAAAAAATTACAAGTATTACAACAAATGGTGGGCAATACGCATCGAATGATATTACTAAAGCAATTGATGGTAACTTCAATACTAACTGGCATTCAGGAAAACAAAATACATCAACTCATACAAATGAAGTGATTGTGACCTTGGATGAATTAACAACAGTTAACCGAATCATGTATACCAATAATCGTTCACGCGGTTTTGCTCAAGAATTTGAAATTTATATTTCAAAAACTAGCCAGGGAGAAACGTTTGAAAAGGTAACCAGTGGACAAATGTCAATTGATACGAATCATACGATGGAAATATTATTTAATCCAACAGAAGCACGTCGAATTAAATTTGTGTTTACTAAGGGATATGAAGATTGGGCAGTTGCCTCTGAGTTTGGAATTTATAAACAAGATAGCTTATCAGAAATGATGAATCGATTATTCGTTGATCCTTCAATGAGTGAAATCACTCCTGAATTTGGAACTCTTGGTGCACTTAATTCCTTGATCGAATTATCAAAAAATCATCCATTTGCGGACGAATATCTTGAAAAATTAAATTTAGCAAAAGAATTAATAGAATTTGGTGTTATTCAATCCGGAACATCAAACGTGTCAAAGTTTACACCTTTCTATACGGATTATATCAATCAGTATGATGAGCAATTTCGTGTAAACATTTCTAATATTAGTAATAATGGTGGAAGTTATGGTGGAGCAGCAATAAATTATGCGATTGATGAAGATGTAACAACTCACTGGGAGACAGGAACCCCTAATAGTGAAACATTTAAGAATGAAGTCGTATTAACTTTAGATAAAGCAACCGAAATCGATCGTTTAACCTATAAGGCGAGAACAATTAATAAAGGATTTCCAACCAAGTTTAGTATTTATATTTCACCGGTCGGATCAGGGGATAATTTCCAAAAAGTTTCAGAAGGTGGTTATACTGTTACAAATGATATGTTAGAAATCAAGTTTGATTCGACCAAAGCAAAACGTATTAAATTTGTCTTTGAAGAGGCTTATCAAGATAGACCATCTATTGGAGATATTCGCGTTTACAAAGAAGATACTGTCTTAAATCAAATGAAAAACTTATTTACGGATGGATTAATGGATACCGTATCTGAAGCGTATAATACGATTGAAAAATTAGCAGTGTTAGAAGCAGAGGTTGAAGGACATCCGTTAGCAACTGTTTACTTAGAAGAGATTCAAATTGCAAAAGATATTTTGAACGGGGAGTTACAAACTATTAAAACAGTTGTTGCCGAACAGCATGGGGATCGTAATGCTCACGCCAGTCAAAATTTAAAATTTGGATTCGGGGATAACTTCCAATCAACAGGAATTGTTGCTTTAGCAGGTAAAGAAATTACAGTTTATGTGGATGCAGAGCCTGGACAACCGCTACCACAATTAGTTTTTTCACAGCAAGAAGGAAGTTTTGCAAATTGGGGAAGAACAGTTAGCTTACATATTGGGAAAAATGTTATTACAGTACCGACAGTTTCACAAAATGATGGATGGTATAATCATAGTGTGACCCCTGGTGGTGCCGTTTATATTTTAAATCCATATACAGAGGAACAACAATCTAAAGCTCCTATTATCCGATTCGCTGAGGGGGTTGAAAAATTCCCAATGATGGATGCTAATACAAATGAACAAGAATTTTTAGACTTACTAAAAGATTATAAAACTCGTCTAGATGCAGATAAGGCCGCTAATCCAGATGTAATGGATCGTCAAATGATTGATGTCGTTGAAGTTGTTTCTGATCACCTAGTATTCACTGGGACAGCAACGGGGGCTTATACAGCGTATATCGAGCAAGAATTTGGCCCAATGAATACCGTTAATATGTACAATGATCATATGGACATGGTATTTGATTACTTAGGGTTAGACGGAAGTAGCCTGCAACATGATGTGAAGTATACACGTGAAAATATCCGTTTAGCACAACCATTTGGATATATGTATGCAGCAGGAAATCATATCGGTGTTCAAAGCGATGTGATGGTTTCAATGCTAACGAGCATTGGTGGATGGGGTGTTGACCATGAAATGGGGCACCGTTTAGATATTGGCGTTCGAACAATTGGAGAAGTGACGAATAACATGATTCCTCAGTTCTCATCATATTATTACAATAAACCAAATAAACGAATTCCATTTGAAAGCCACGTTTATAAAAATGTAATTGCAACAGATAATAACGCCTATTATGCAGGTGGATATTTTGAACAATTAGCAGTATTTTGGCAACTTGAAATGATCTATCCAGGTTATTGGGGGAAATTAAATAGCCTGTATCGTGAAAATAATGTCGTGTTAGATTCGAGTAATACAGCTAATGATAAATTAAATCAATTAGCTAAATATTCTAGTATTGCTTTAGAGTTGGACTTAACGGAACATTTTGAACGCCATGGATTCTTCGTGTCAGATGAAACAAAAGAATTCACTAGACAATATGAAAAACCAAATGTGAAGACTTGGTACGCTAATTACGATTACATCGAATACGAGGGAACGGGATTTGATGATAATGTCACCACAGCACTCAATCTATCGACATTATCAGATCAAATTAAACTCACATTCCATGTTAATCAAAGTGCCTCAAATGATGTCATGGGATATGAAATCTTTAAAAATGGCGAATTAATCGGATTTACCTCAACTAATAGCTTTATTGATACCGAGGCCGTTATTGGCGAACAAGTTGAGTATACGGTTGTTGCTTATGATAAAACATTACACACAGCAACCCCTGTTAGCATTCAATCGCTATCACCATCGCTTCATGTACAGCAAGAGACATATACCATTAAACTTCACGAATCATTCAATCCAATGGACTTAGTGAAGGCAACAAACTATCTTGGAGAGGATATGACGGATTCAATTGTTGTCAGTGGAGCCGTTAATACGGAAGAAAAAGGAACTTACTCAGTTGAGTATACAGTCGAAGATCACGGAGTAACTGCAACTAAAACGATTCTTGTAACCGTTGTAAGTGACTATGATTACTTATCAGATTTACAGTGGTCAGACTCTAAGTTAGGTTATGGAACAATTCGTAAAACAGATATTAAAGGTCGTGTGAATGGAGACATTAAAAACTTTGAAAATGGACTTCGAATTCATGCAACATCTAGTGTTACCTATGATTTATCAGACTTAGACTATGACTATTTTGAAGCCTTAGTCGGTGTGGATATGACCATCGTTGAACAAACCAATTCAAGTATTAAATTTGTGATTAAAGCCGATGGAGAAGTTGTAGCGACAACGAATACATTACGTCATGCTGATAATATGGTGGCGATTAAAGTTCCAGTTCAGGGTGTAAATGAATTAGTAATTGAAGTCAATGATGCCGGAAATGGAAATACAAGTGATCATGGGGTGATTGCTCATCCTATTTTAACAACAAACAATGCTAAACCAAGCTTAACGGTGATGGATCAAACCTATTACTTAGGAGAAGCGGTTGATTTTAGGGCAGGATTAAATGCCACTGACGCAGAAGATGGAGATTTAACAGAGGAAATTGAAATCATTTCAAATAACTTTGAAGAAAATAAAGTGGGACGCTTTGAAGTGACTTACCGAGTTAGTGACAGCGATGGTAATAAGGTGGAAAAAACGGCTTATGTTGTTGTGTATGAAGATTTTACAGTAATAAAATCAAAATACGGTCAATTTAGTCAATTAGCAGCGTATAACGAAATGTTTAAAATTCCAGTCGCATCAGTTTCTAATAATGCCGGACATTATGGAAGTAGTGTGATTGCAAATGCAATAACATCAGATTTAAATGCGCATTGGGAAACAAATTCACCAAACAGTCCAACCTTTAAAAATGAAGTCGTGTTCGATTTAGGAACAAATTCGGATGTCGCAACGATGACGTATGCGGGGCGTCGTGGTGGAAAAGGATTTGCAACAAAATTTGAAGTTTATGTTTCAAGTGAAGCAACAGGAAATGACTTTATCTATGCCGGAGCAGGAACCTATACAGGAAATACTAATGATGTCATTCAATTCACTTTAAATCGTCAAGACGTTCGTCGTGTCAAATTTGTCTTCGTTGAAGCGAATCAAGGGTGGGCATCAATAGGAAATGTTTCATTCTATAAACAAGATGAGATTGCGAAAAAACTTCAAACTCAATTATTTACAGATGAAACACAAACAGAAGTGGCTGAAGCTTATAATACGTTTGAAAAGCTAAATGCTTTCAAAGAAGAAATTCAAGCAAGTTATCCAGCCTATGAACTATTTGAAGCCTACTTTGTCAAAGCAGAACAAGTGTTACAAGCGAAACTTCCTGTTTTAACTGTTGAAAAAGATATAGCGGTTAAAGTTGGGGAAACATTAGAAAATATAGCAGGTATTTATCAAGCCATCGATCAAGAAGATGGTGATATAACACCGTCTGTCATCGTGAGTGGATTAGAAGGCATCAACTTTAATCAACCAGGAGTGTATAGCATTCATTATAAAGTTGCAGACTCTGATGGTAATACAGTTGAAAAAACGCGCCATATTTCGGTTGTCAACTTAGAAGACTTCGACTACTTAACAGATTATGATTGGACTTCAGCTAAACAAAGCTATGGAAGTACAAAAAAAGATCAATCGGCAAGCTCAAATACATTACGCTTAACAAACGAAGATGGAACGGTTGCAACTTACGAACGAGGAATTGGAGCCCACTCAACGGCAACAATTATGTATGACTTAAGTGACAAAAACTACGATATTTTCTCAGCATATGTCGGGGTAGATCGTGCCATGCATGGAAGTGTTGGAAGTGTACAATTTGAAGTCTTTGTTGATAATGAATTAGCCTTTGATAGTGGGGTCATGAATTCACGTGATGCTAAAAAATATGTTGAAGTTAGCATCGCTGGAGCAAAACAACTTAAACTAGTCGTTAAAGATGGTGGAAATGGTGATGGATCAGATCACGCCACTTGGGGAGATACAAAACTACATTTTGCCAACAGTGAAAGTGTGGGAATTGATCGAACACAACTCGATGATTTACTAACAAGCATCAGTGAGTTAAATGCAAACCATTATACAGAAGCATCTTGGAGTGAATTAATCTCGGTTGTCACAAGGGTTAATGAACAATTAGCAGCGGGTTATACGCAAGAAATTATCAATGAATTAACAACTCAATTGGCACAAGCTTTAGAACAATTAATTGTGGCAACAAATTACGAATTATTAATTGAATTAGTAGAGCAGGCGAACCTGATTGATTTAGAAGGTTATACAGAAGAAAGTATTGCCCTTTTACAAACCACTATTAATCAAGCAATGGAGATGCTTAAGGCGAATGATAGTCAACAAGCAGACGTCAATCAAATGATTGAAAAACTGCAATCCGCAATAAATGGATTAGAAGAAATAATCGATTTAACTCAAGTTATTGAGTTTGAAGATTCAATTTTAAAATCAGCTATCATTAGCCAATTAAATTTAGCAACAACAGAGATTACACTAGGGGATTTATTAAAATTAACTGAATTAAATGTGAGCTCTTCTCGTATTTCTAGCCTAAAAGGATTAGAGTATGCGAACAATCTAGAGACATTAGATATTTCATATAATGAAATTAAAGATTTGTCTCCATTATCTTCATTAACAAAATTGGTAAATGTTAAAATAGAATACCAAATCATCGAGGGTGGAATGTTAACCCCGCAAGATGGAAAAATTCAATTTAAATTCGATGTGATTAATCGAAAAGGTGAAAACCTATTGCCAATTTTATCTTTAAGAAATAATCGAACCTTCGAGGAGACGACACTTGAAACGATGATTGATGAGAATGGATTTATTACCATTGATGTTAACACATTAGACTCTGGTGTTTATACACTTTATGTTGGCTTCATTGATCACTTTGATGATTTACAACTTCAAGTTCTTTATATGTTCGAAAAGTAAAATCTAACAAATAACAAAAAAGAATCCAACTATTGGATTCTTTTTTGTTATCACTAAAGTAAATTGGATGAAATAAAAAGACAATTTAGATTTTATTTATCTTCGATTAAATGGTAAAATTGGTTTAATATTTTACGTTAGAAAAGAGGAATCACATGTTTGCACATCTAAAAAACAATAAAAAACTCCTATACAGCATCATGGCCTTTACCGTTGGATTAGCTTTGATTCTTGCCTTCAATCTCATTCAAAATCTTCAATTGATCATCGCAGCTATCAAAGAATTCATGGCTGTCATCACCCCTGTTATCATTGCATTTGCGATTGCCTACATTTTATGGAAACCAACCGTATTCGTCGAAAAAAATCTCCAAAAAATGACTAAAAAACTTATGAAAAGGGACCTTTCATCAGGTGCTTCACGAGGAATCAGTCTTTTAATTGTTGTCTCTCTCGTTGTAATGCTAATTTTATTATTATTTAATACGATTATTCCGCCTATTATCACCAACCTAAAACTACTAGTCGACTCAATTCCAGCTCTGCATCAGACCTTCAACAAATATATAGATGACATTAGTCCATATATTCAATCTTTTATAACAGAAGAACAAATTAATGAAATCACACGTGCCATTACCAACTTATTAAGCTATATCGCAACCCAAATCCTTCAATTTGGAACCGGCATGATTACAAATATGACAGGATTTATTATTAGTGTCTTAACAACCATTATCCTATCCATTTACTTCCTTAAAGATAAAGAAACACTAACAAGATCAGTCTACAAAGCCGGACAAACCTTACTCACACCAAATGGACTCAAAAGAAGCCAACAATTCCTAAAAGATTTAGATGCCGTCTTTGGTGGCTTCTTAATTGCCCAGCTTATTGCTGCCATTTTGGCAGGGATCTTCTCATCCCTTATTTTAATTGCCATCGGTCATCCCTTTGCACTACTCGTTGGACTCGTTACCGGTGTTGCTAACGTTATTCCCTATGTTGGACCAATACTTGGTGCCGTACTAGGAGGTCTTCTTGGGCTCTTCTCAAGCCTTAAGATGGCCATATTATCTCTCGTCTTACTAACTATCTACCAACAACTTGATGCCAACGTCATCCAACCTAAACTTCTAAGCAATAGCGTTGGACTCAACCCAGTCTGGGTTCTTATCGCCATCTTAATAGGTGGACACTATCTTGGAATGCTTGGAATGATCGTTTCGATTCCATCAGCCGCCCTTTTTCAAATTTATATGACACGTCGCTATAACCGCCTAAAAGCGGCCAATCGAATCTAAAAAAAGAGGATGTATCCCTAATGGATACATCTTTTTTATTAAATTGATAAAAACAAGCATCTTCCAACTAAAAAAACAAATACTTTACAAAAATCGATAAATACTAAGCATTAGGAGGTGAAGTATCTTGTTTATTCCAAAAAAAGTTTACATCGAAAAAGAAGCATTAGACTATAAACTAGGAAAAGAATTGCAAAGACAGTTCTTAGAACATGGAGTTCCAGTTGAAATATTAGAAAATAATCGGGTCAATTTTTTAAGGGGGAAAACTCCACAAGAAAAATACGAAACCGGAAAACGAGTTCTCGTCGTTGGTGTCAGACGAACACTCGAATTCCAATCATGTAAACCATCTGCTCACTATCAACTTCCACTCGTTACCGGATGCATTGGAAAATGTGAGTACTGCTATTTAAATACTAATCTAAAAGATAAGCCATTTACTCGTATTTATGTCAATGAAGAAGATATTCTCAAAAAAGCTAAACGCTATATCCAAACTGGGAAGTTTAACCCAACTATTTTTGAAGGATCTGCAACCTCAGACCCTGTTCCAGTCGAACCTTATACCCATGCTTTAGAAAGAGCCATCGAATTCTTTGCCAAAGAACCAAATGCCAGATTCCGATTCGTCACCAAATTTACCGACATCGATAACTTGCTCTTCCTAAAACATAATGGCCACACCGAAATGAGATTCTCAATTAACACGGATACGGTAATCGAAAGCTTTGAACACTCTACACCGCGTGCAAAACAAAGAATTGAAGCTGCTAGAAAAGCCATTAAAGCCGGATATCCAGTCGGTTTCTTAATCGCACCCGTTTTTATCTATCCGCACTGGAAAGAAGACTACTTAATGCTCATCAAGATGCTAAAAGACTATCTCCCAAAAGAAGAACTAAAAACCCCCATCACTTTTGAAATCATCTCCCATCGCTACACCCCAACAGCCAAAAACCACATCATGCAAATTTTTGAAGAAACGAAACTACCAATGGATGATGAAAAAAGAACCTATAAATACGGACAATTTGGATATGGAAAATACGTCTATTCAAAAGAAACCATGGCTGAAATCAAAGAACTCTTCGAATTCGGACTTAGCCATCTAGAAATTCCTTACGAAATCAAATACATCATTTAACAATAAAAGAGACTATCTCGCTTGAGTAGTCTCTTTTACTTATTTACTTTACCTTGAATGAAATTCATCTTGAACGCTTCATCTACATAATCACTTGACTTGTGATGAGTCGCTTCCTTCGTCACGCCGACCCATTTCATATATGCCCATTGAACGAGTAGGAGAGGGATTGCAACCATTGAAATCGCCAGAAGAAAATACATAGAAATTCCTCCTTCATCATTTGGCTTAAAGATATTATAGTATGATTATCTTCCAGCGTATATTCAAAAGATTCGACAAAAAAAGCGATCTCATAAGAGACCGCCACTTTTATTTGATACCCGTATTATTAATAATTTTCTGATTATAAGTTGCAACCGTACTAGATGGTTGATAGTCAGACATTTCATAGACAATATCATGCCATTCAATAACATTGTCGCTTAATGTACGAGGAACTAAATAATAAAGACCATCATTTAAAATTCCACCATAACTTAACTCCGTACTTGGAAGTTGTAATTGTTCAACATCTGTAACGCCACTCATTAAGAATTGAGTTCCAAGAGAAATAATCTCATTTGTTGTTAAATTTGTTTGAATATATGGTAAGAAATCATCCACTAAACCGAGTAGTTTAACTTTATTATAACTCATTAACTTTTGCATCGTTAACGTAATGACATGTCGTTGACGCTCCATACGTTCATAATCTCCGTTACCCACCTTACGGATACGCATATACGCAACAGCTTGACGACCATTTAATGTCTGCACTCCAGTTCCATCAATTAAGTCTGCTGGCTCACCACTAACTTCAACATTCATTTCTGCAATGACACGATTTAATTCAGTCAACTCATAATCTTGGATATCAACCTCAATCCCGCCTAATTTATTGATAATATGCTCAACGGCATTAAAGTTAACCGTCACATACTTTTGAATATCTAGGTCAAAGTTTTGATTAATCGCCTGAACAGCAAGAGTTGCCCCACCATAAGCATAAGCATGTGTTAATTTTTCAAAACCATGTTGTTCATTAATATAAGCATAAGTATCGCGAACTAATGATGTAATATAAGCTTTATTTGTTTTGTTATTAAAGGATAAAACCATCATCGCATCCGAACGTGTATTTTCATAAGCATCCTCGCGAGAATCCACTCCAAATAATGCGATATTAGTTACCCCAGAACCTTTTTTATTACTTAAAACCTCTTCAGAAATTGTTAAGTCATTTAGTTGTTGACGATCAAGCTTCGATAACATAAAATGTGCCCCGACATAACCGGCCCCAGCTAAAATTAATAATACTAATACCATTATAAGAAAGCTTTTTAAACAACCGTACTTCTTAGCACGAGCATCTTTTGCCTTACCCATTTTCTTCACCTAGTTTCTATAGTTTATATAAGTAGTCTCAGAATAACTACATAATTTTATAATAGACGACAGTAGAATACAATTAATAGTATATTAATTTTTACAAAATTTATATAAGTAAATCCTAACTTTAACTAAAAATCTATTAACAGGTCATTGGTAACTAAAACTGAATTATGTTACAATGAATGAAAATAAAAGTTGAAAAATGGAGCGGATCATATGTCTACAATTGAATTATTAGCACCAGTGGGTCACCGCGAAGGATTACTAGCCGCCGTTTCAAATGGTGCAGATGCCATCTATGTGGGAGGATCTGCATTTGGCGCGAGGAAAGAAGCAGCCTTTTCAAACGAAGAACTAATTGAAACAATCAAATACAGTCACCTACATGGTGTCAAAGTTTACGTTACTGTGAATACGACAATTTTTGATGCAGAACTCGAAGCCTTACAAGAATATATTCACTTTTTATACCTAAACGACGTTGATGCGATCATCGTTCAAGATATCGGAGTCGCTCATCTAGTCAAAGAACTATATCCAGACTTCGAATTACACTTCAGTACCCAAATGACACTTCATAATACAAAAGGAGTAGAATTTGCAAAATCATTCGGAGCAGACCGAGTTGTCGTTGCCCGTGAAAATACACTAGAAGAAATCAAAGCGATGAAACAAGCCGTTGATATCGATTTAGAAGTCTTCGTACACGGTGCCCTTTGTGTTTGTTACTCAGGACAATGTTTAATGAGTAGTATGATAGGAGCACGCAGTGGAAATCGTGGTGCCTGTGCCCAAACATGTCGTCTGCCATACGAACTAGTAGACCTTAAAAGTGGTGAAACACTGGATTCAAACGTTGGAGACTTCATCTTAAGCCCACGCGATTTAAAAACAGTTGACCATATTGGAGAACTAATTGAAGCGGGAGTAACCTCATTTAAAATTGAAGGTCGCCTCAAAAAGCCAGAATATGTTGCAACAGTTGTCAAAGCCTACCGAGAGGCGATTGACCAATACCTAGAAAACAAAAAAGTCAAACTATCAAAACAAATCCATGCCGACATGGACCAAATCTTCAGTCGCGGATTCACAAAAGGATTCCTGTTTGGTGAAAAAGGTCTCAACTGGATGAGTGCTGACCGTCCAAACCATAAAGGAATCAAAATTGGAGAAGTGGCAAACGTCAAAGGAAAACGCGTAACCCTCAAACTCACGTCAGCCTTAGAAGTAGGAGATGGACTACGATTCGTCGGACAAAAAGATCAAGGACTTCAAGTACAAAAAATGTTTGTTAAAGGCCAAGACGTCAAACTTGCCAATCCAGGTCTCGTTGATTTAGACTGCCCATTCCCTGTAACTAAAGGCATGCCAGTCTACAAAACGACATCCGTTTCCCTAGCAAAACGTGTGGAAGTCACTGAGAAAACAGTTCCTAAAATCGACATCTATGGAGAAGTTAGTGCTAAACTTGGAGAACCACTGCGTATCATGGTTTGGGATGACGCTTCAAACATGGTAACCGTTGAAACGGAAGAACTTTTCGAAGCTGCAAGTAACACCCCGCTTTCAAAAGAACGACTCAAACAACAGCTTGAAAAAACAGGTAGCACGCCATTTAAGTTTGGTTACTTGAGCGTGAATATGGATGAATCTGTGACCATGCCGATTTCTGTGATTAATAAAATCCGTCGCGAGGTGATTGGGCAACTAGAATTAAAACGTAGTCGCCACTTTGAAACACGTGAAAAAACACACGTCACTCTCACGAATCCACAACCTGCAAAACATTCAGAAACGACAACACTTAGCGTTAGTGTAAGAAACCTAAAACAGTTAAAAACAATCCTTGAACGCCAAGACATCGAAACCATTTATTATAAAGAAATTAAAACATTAAAAAAGGCAGTGGAATTAGCACAACAATACAATAAAACCATCATTCCGCAACTTCCACGCATCATTAACGATGAAGAAATTAAAGAAACAGTTGAGATTCTGGAATCATTACCATTACAAACCGTTATGTTAGGTGAATACGGAATGCTAGAGGCACTAAAGGATTCAGGATACAACCTAATGAGTGATTTTGCTTTCAATAATAATAATGTGCAAAGTATCGAAGCTTTAAAACAATTGGGAATCACACAAACGACTTTATCTTATGAAATCAACCAAAAACAAATACGTACACTGTTAAAATACGCCTCTTTACCAGTAGAAGCAATAGTCTTTGCACGAATTCCGATGATGATTACTAAACATTGTCCTGTGAAGCTTTTAAACCAGCCAAACCAAGAATTCTGTCGCTTATGTCTAACCACACCATTTGGGCTACGCGATCGCAAAAACAAAATTCTTCCACTGCTTCGCACAGGAAACTGTATCACAGAAATTTTTAATTCACAGCACTTAATCCTCATCGAATTCTTACAAGAGCTTCAAAAAATGGGAGTCTCTAAATTCCGTTTAGAATTCACAAATGAAACAGAAGCAGAAATGCATCAGGCGATTACTGCTTATCAAACAGCCTTACAAACAAAGAATATTGATGTTGACTGGCTAGAACAGTATAAACAAACACAAGATTATACAAAAGGACACTACCATCGAGGAGTAGAATAATATACAAAAAAACAGCATGATTTTTATGCTGTTTTTTTGTATATTATAAAGAATTTAATGCCAAAATAATAATTATAAGAAAAAGTATAGAATGAGGTTGTTTTAGATGATGGAAGTTTTAGCTTCAATATTGTTAGCAGCATTTTTTTATGTTGTCATCTTAGTTTGCTATAAAATAATGGGTAAAAGAGAACTAAACCAACTAGGTGCGGTCGATGTTGTTATTAATATCTTAATTGCTAATATAGCAGCTTCGGGTATCGTTGAAGAATCTTTTTGGGTTGATGCCTTTGGCGGCGTTGTCATGATTGTAACACTCCAAGTTCTAATGTCAAAAATTCAGTTACATAAAACAAAGGTACGTGACATTGTAGATGGAGAACCCTCACTTATTATAAAAAACGGTAGAATCGATTACTCTGAGCTTGGGAAAATACGCATTGATTTAGATGACTTTATCATGCTACTTCGCACTCAAGGTGTAGTTAATCCAGAAGATGTTCAGTATGCCATTATTGAAAAGAATGGTAAACTCATTGTGTTTGAAAAAAAATTACCAACAAAAGTTTTCCCTCTTCCCCTTATTGTATCAGGCTCAATTAAAGAAAAAGCCCTTCAAAGTTTTGGACAATCAAAACAATGGTTAAAAGATACATTGCGTAAACATGAAGTAACCAATCTAAATGAAATTGATTATTTATTTTATGAAGAACATAAGTTTATCATTTATACTCGTCAGGGAATGAATAAAATAAAAATCAATGAGCTATAAAAAAAGTGCAGTGATATTCACTGCACTTTTAAGCTTCTTTATCAGAAATGTCATCAAATAATGAAACACGATCTCCATTTGATAAAGCATTTAACATATTTTGTTTTGCCATTGGATAATCACGATACAATTTCTTTAACAACTGTTTAACATCCTCGCGCTTCGTATGCTTATCCATAGGACAAGTACTCGGCACAATCGGAACATGACGATTTGCCGCAGAAATAATATCATCCTCATAACAATAAACTAATGGACGAATAAAAGTAACATCAGTACGATCTAAATACATTTTTGGCTTAAATGTTGCCATGTATCCATTATACATCGTATTCATCACTAATGTTTCAACTGCATCATCAGCATGATGCGCCATTGAAATCTTATTACATCCAAGTTCAACACCTTTCTTAATTAAAATAGCTTTCTTGAACTTAGAACATAAAGAACATGGAATTTTTCCATTTTCGTCTGCATTTAATTGTAATATCTCATAAACTTGTGTATCTACTAAATGATATTCAATACCGTGTTCTTTACAGAATTCGACAACAGGATTGAAATCCATTCCTGGAAATCCAAGCTTTAATGTAATTCCTACTAATTCAAACTTCACAGGAGCAAATTTTTGATATAAATGAAGAGCATATAATAATGCCATACTATCTTTTCCACCACTAACACCGACAGCGACTCTGTCACCTTCTTGTATTAATGAAAAGTCTTGATCTGCTTTACGAATGCATCCTAGTACTTTTTTCATACGGGCTCACCAACCTTTTTAGCATACTCGGATGTCATTATATCGAATAAAAAATAAAAATACAATCATTTAAGCTCTAACATTTACATGACAATCGTCCGTTATTGGTAATAATATGATAAAATAGAAATATTAACAATTAAAAAGGGAGAATAATAATGAATAAAAAAATAATTATGGGTATTATCATTTTCATTCTTTTATTAACCCCCGTTGGATACTTCATTACGAAAACGGGATGGTATGAAAACTATCGACAGGCTCAATTCTTAGCAGCTGTTATTAATAATACTAAGAATCTGGAAACGTATCATGTTAGTTTGAATGTTAATTACGATATATTAGGATATCAAATGGAATTAAGCAGTGAAGGAGATGTTTCACAATCTGATTCAACGGTGTCGCATCTTAATTATTTGATTAGAATGAATGGCTATGGGGTTTCACCAATGACGGTTGAATTAGAGCAATATGCACAATGGTCGGCCCAGAATAAAATTTTATATATGAATTTAAATAGAGGGCAATGGTTTAAAGAAATAGATCCAACTTCAGATAAATATTATCAATATTTTGTTGATTTTAATAATCTTGATTATTTAAATCAAATTTATAAAGAAACAGTGAAAAATGAAAATGCAAATGATTTTGTGATATTAGAAGATAATAATGAACAACAAGTTATTTCAGTTTATGTTGATTTTTTAAAGGCTGATCAAATGATTCAAATTCTAATTGGGGAATTATTAAATGTATCACCTGATATTGATATTAACGCTATTTATCAATTAGCACCAAAGGTAAATTATATTTTTACAATCGATAAAGAAACAGAACGAGTTTTAGAGTATGAGCTATCTTATAAAGATGGAATTCAAGAAATCATTAAGCAACTTCAAACAGCATATTCTTCTTTTTTTGCAACAATCAGTGAAGATCGATTAGCAACTATGTATTTTGATTTGAAAGTTAAAATTAGTGACGGAAATAAAGGAAATAAAATTGAAATTCCATCTAATGTAGTTAATTCAGCTATATCAGTTTCAGATATAAGATAATCAATTTAAACTGCCGACTTAATAATCGGTAGTTTTTTTTATAAAAAAAACGTAAATGAATGTATTAATTTGTCGAAACGACACATATTAAGATTGTCAGGAGGTGAATGACATGCCAAATCAAACAAATAAATTAGTAGTACCTGGAGCACAAGCTGCAATCGATAACATGAAAGCAGAGATTGCAAGTGAATTAGGTGTAACTCTTGGAGCAGATACATCTGCTCGTCAAAACGGTTCAGTTGGTGGAGAAATTACTAAACGATTAGTAAAAATGGCTCAACAACAATTAGGATCAACAAAATAAATGTAAAAAATTTGTCGGAATCTTAAGTATTAAATATTAATATTAGAAGGTGACTAAAATGGCAAATAAATCAAATAAATTAGTAGTACCTGGAGCACAAGCTGCAATTGATAACATGAAAGCAGAGATTGCAAGTGAATTAGGTGTAACTCTTGGAGCAGATACATCTGCTCGTCAAAACGGTTCAGTTGGTGGAGAAATTACTAAACGATTAGTAAAAATGGCTCAACAACAATTAGGATCAACAAAATAAGTGTAAAAAATTTGTCGGAATCTTAAGTATTAAATATTAATATTAGAAGGTGACTAAAATGGCAAATAAATCAAATAAATTAGTAGTACCTGGAGCGCAAGCTGCAATTGATAACATGAAAGCAGAGATTGCAAGTGAATTAGGTGTAACTCTTGGAGCAGATACATCTGCTCGTCAAAACGGTTCAGTTGGTGGAGAAATTACTAAACGATTAGTAAAAATGGCTCAACAACAATTAGGATCAACAAATCAAAAATAACATTTAAAACCTTAAAAATATCAACACGACTACAAACTACAAAAAAAACGATCACTAGTGATCGTTTTTTTTTGTTCTAAAAGTTTATACAACTGACATATAATCATATTTTGGGTATAATCATAAAAAAGGAGGAAAAAATATGAATATCTTAATTTATCCAAAGTGTAGTACCTGCAAAAAGGCAATTAAATGGTTAAACGATGAAGGTGTAAATCATACAGTTAGACATATTGTAGAGGAGCCCTTAAGTATAGAAGAAATTAAATCAATTCACGAGAAATCTGGTGAAAATATTAAAAAGTTTTTTAATACAAGCGGAATGAAGTATCGCGAGTTAAATTTAAAAGATAAATTATCGCAGATGACTTTAGAAGAATGTTATGCATTACTTGCTAGTGATGGCATGTTAGTGAAACGCCCATTAGCATATAATGAGAAGGATGTAACTTTAGGGTTTAAAGAAGATACATACAAAGATGTATGGAGTAAGTAATGAATTCTTTAAAGGAAGTTAATTACCCAGATTTAAAGGAATTATATAAAATTAATTCTGTTGTTGTGGCTTTAGCTCATACCCCAACTTGTGGAACCTGTGTTCTAGCAAAAAAAATGTTGTTCATAGTTAGTGAAATTTTAAAGTCATTACCTATTGTACAAATTAATTTGAATTATAATTCTGATTTAGCGATGAAAGAAGAAATTTTTTCTGTTCCATGTATCTTAATATTTAAAGATTGTAATTGTGTGGAAAAAATCTACGCTATAGAATCAGTTCCGAATTTATATAAAAAGATATCTTCTTATCTTTAATATCCAACTCATTATCATTGTATGGTAAAATAATACATGTATTAGGGAAATGTAATGATAGGGAAAGAAGGGATGAGAGGTGCATTCTCCAGAGATAGGGCAACATGTAGAAATTCATAGTTATAAGCATAATGGAAATATACATCGTATTTGGCACGAGACAACTATTTTAGACGCCTCTGATCAAGTATTAATTGGAGCTAACAATAAAACATTGGTCATGGAATCAGATGGAAGAACTTGGTACACAAGAGAACCGGCCGTTTGTTATTATTATACTGAATATTGGTTTAATGTTTTATGTATGCTAAGGAAGGATGGCGTATATTTTTACTGTAATATAAGCTCACCTTTTGTTTATGATCAGAAAGCTATTAAATATATTGATTATGATTTAGATGTAAAAGTATTCCCGGATTTTACCTATAAAATTTTGGATGAAGATGAATATAGAAAGCATAAGAGTGAAATGGATTATCCAGAGGAAATTCAATCAATTATTTATCAACAATTAGATATATTAATAGATATGATTGAAAATAGGCGTGGTCCTTTTGCACCTGGTTTTGCAGAGCATTGGTATTATGTATATAAAAATCGATTTATAAAAAGGTGAGTGAAAAAATGCGTGATCCAAGATTACAAAAGTTAGCAAAATCTTTATTGGAGTATTCAAATAAGATACAAGCAGGACAACATGTATTGATTAAGGGGAATTATTGTGCAAAGCCATTGATTAAAGAGCTTATTAAGGAGACATATCGACTTGGTGCTTTCCCACATACAGAAATTCTTGATGATGAAATTGGAAGAGAATTGTCACTGGGTAATACTGAAGAGCGTATGGAGAAGGTAACAGAGTGGCAGTTAGATAAATATAAAAATATTGATGCTTTTGTTTCAGTATTTGCAGATGAAAATGATTCTGAATATAGTGATGTGCCAACTGAGATTAAAGTCATGCAGGCACGCGTTGCGAAACCGGTTTCAAATTTAATTGTAAATGAAAAGCAATGGGTATTATTGAATTATCCAACTCCTGCATTGGCTCAAAAAGCGAAGATGAGTTTAGAGGCATTTGAGGACTTTTTATTAGATGTGTGTTTAGTGGATTATTCAAAAATGAATAAAGCAATGCAAAACTTGAAAAACTTAATGGAAAAAACAGATCAAGTTCATATTGTTGGACCAGGGACTGATTTGACATTCTCTATTAAAGGTATACCTGCGGTGCCATGCGCTGGAGAATGTAATATTCCTGATGGAGAGGTTTTTACTGCACCGGTTCGTGAAAGTGTAAACGGAACAATTCAATATAATACCCCTAGTCCCTATCAAGGAACTGTTTTTAATAATGTCAAACTAGAGTTTAAAGATGGAAAGATAGTTAATGCGACAGCGGATAATGATATCGAAAAACTCAATGAAATTTTTAATACTGATGAAGGGGCTAAATTTATTGGAGAGTTTGCCATAGGAGTTAATCCACTAATTAAACACCCAATGGGAGATATTTTATTTGATGAGAAAATTGATGGAAGTTTTCATTTCACACCAGGTCAAGCCTATGAAGGAGAAGCAGATAACGGAAATCGATCGGCAATTCATTGGGATTTAGTCTTGATTCAACGCCCTGAATACGGAGGAGGATCAATTTACTTTGATGATGTATTGATTCGTGAAAATGGACGTTTTGTTATTAAAGAGCTGGAATGTTTAAACCCTGAAAATTTAATATAGTAACAAAACACCCTTGGAGATATTATTTCAAAGGGTGTTTTCATTAGTAGGAGAATTTTTTTAAAAAAAATAAAAAAAATGATTGACAGTTTTCGACAGAATGAGTATTATATAAAGGTGTTGAAAAACAATACCGTTCAAAATATAGTTTCAAAAAAATATTCTAAAAAATATTGACAGAAATTATGGTGTGTGATAAGATAATCAAGTCGTCGAAAGAAGACAAAAAAAAGAAATCGAAAGATTTTAAAAAAACTTCAAAAAAGTGTTTGACAGAAAGAGTTAAACATGATAAGATAATCAAGTCGCTGAAACAAGTGACAAAGAAGTTCTTTGAAAACTAAACAGAACGTCAACAAACATTACTTTAAGAAAATAAGTTTCTTAAAAGAAGCTTAGGATATAAACAAACTATTATGGAGAGTTTGATCCTGGCTCAGGATGAACGCTGGCGGCGTGCCTAATACATGCAAGTCGAGCGAACCACTTCGGTGGTGAGCGGCGAACGGGTGAGTAACACGTAGGTTATCTGCCCATCAGACGGGGACAACGATTGGAAACGATCGCTAATACCGGATAGGACGAAAGTTTAAAGGTGCTTCGGCACCACTGATGGATGAGCCTGCGGCGCATTAGCTAGTTGGTAGGGTAAAGGCCTACCAAGGCGACGATGCGTAGCCGACCTGAGAGGGTGAACGGCCACACTGGGACTGAGACACGGCCCAGACTCCTACGGGAGGCAGCAGTAGGGAATCTTCGGCAATGGGCGAAAGCCTGACCGAGCAACGCCGCGTGAATGATGAAGGCCTTCGGGTTGTAAAATTCTGTTATAAGGGAAGAATGGCTCTAGTAGGAAATGGCTAGAGTGTGACGGTACCTTATGAGAAAGCCACGGCTAACTACGTGCCAGCAGCCGCGGTAATACGTAGGTGGCGAGCGTTATCCGGAATTATTGGGCGTAAAGAGCGCGCAGGTGGTTGATTAAGTCTGATGTGAAAGCCCACGGCTTAACCGTGGAGGGTCATTGGAAACTGGTCAACTTGAGTGCAGAAGAGGGAAGTGGAATTCCATGTGTAGCGGTGAAATGCGTAGAGATATGGAGGAACACCAGTGGCGAAGGCGGCTTCCTGGTCTGTAACTGACACTGAGGCGCGAAAGCGTGGGGAGCAAACAGGATTAGATACCCTGGTAGTCCACGCCGTAAACGATGAGTGCTAAGTGTTGGGGGTCGAACCTCAGTGCTGAAGTTAACGCATTAAGCACTCCGCCTGGGGAGTACGGTCGCAAGACTGAAACTCAAAGGAATTGACGGGGACCCGCACAAGCGGTGGAGCATGTGGTTTAATTCGAAGCAACGCGAAGAACCTTACCAGGTCTTGACATACCAGTGACCGTCCTAGAGATAGGATTTTCCCTTCGGGGACAATGGATACAGGTGGTGCATGGTTGTCGTCAGCTCGTGTCGTGAGATGTTGGGTTAAGTCCCGCAACGAGCGCAACCCCTGTCGTTAGTTGCCAGCATTCAGTTGGGGACTCTAACGAGACTGCCAGTGACAAACTGGAGGAAGGTGGGGATGACGTCAAATCATCATGCCCCTTATGACCTGGGCTACACACGTGCTACAATGGTTGGTACAAAGAGAAGCGAAGCGGTGACGTGGAGCAAACCTCATAAAGCCAATCTCAGTTCGGATTGTAGGCTGCAACTCGCCTACATGAAGTTGGAATCGCTAGTAATCGCGAATCAGCATGTCGCGGTGAATACGTTCCCGGGTCTTGTACACACCGCCCGTCACACCACGAGAGTTTACAACACCCGAAGTCAGTGGCCTAACCGCAAGGAGGGAGCTGCCTAAGGTGGGGTAGATGATTGGGGTGAAGTCGTAACAAGGTATCCCTACCGGAAGGTGGGGATGGATCACCTCCTTTCTATGGAGAAAGAGACGTTCTGTTTAGTTTTGGAAGAATTTCTTCCAAAAGTTGATCTTTGAAAACTAGATATCTTCAAACAGAAGAAAAAAATAAAGAATTATTTTTTATAGGTTAAGTGAATAAGGGCGCACGGAGGATGCCTTGGCACTAGGAGTCGAAGAAGGACGCGACAAACGGCGAAACGCCTCGGGGAGCTGTAAGTGAGCTTTGATCCGGGGATATCCGAATGGGGAAACCCGCTAGTGGTTATACGCTAGCACCATATGGTGAATACATAGCCATATAGGAGACAGACCCAGGGAACTGAAACATCTAAGTACCTGGAGGAAAAGAAAGAAAAATCGATTCCCGTAGTAGCGGCGAGCGAAGTGGGAAGAGCCCAAACCGGCACTAGCCGGGGTTGTAGGACCTTCATAATTGACAAATCATGATAGCCGAGTGGTCTGGGAAGGCCAACCGGAGAGGGTGAGAGTCCCGTAGGTGAAATTGTGAAATGCATGGAAGGAATCCTGAGTACGGCGGGACACGTGGAATCCCGTCGGAATCAACGAGGACCATCTCGTAAGGCTAAATACTACCTAGTGACCGATAGTGAACCAGTACCGTGAGGGAAAGGTGAAAAGAACCCCGGAAGGGGAGTGAAAGAGAACCTGAAACCGTGTGCCTACAAATAGTCAGAGCCCGTTAATGGGTGATGGCGTGCCTTTTGTAGAATGAACCGGCGAGTTACGATATCGTGCGAGGTTAAGCAGAAGATGCGGAGCCGTAGCGAAAGCGAGTCTGAATAGGGCGAAGAGTACGATGTTGTAGACCCGAAACCGTGTGAGCTAGCCATGAGCAGGCTGAAGGTCAGGTAACACTGACTGGAGGGCCGAACCAGGGCACGTTGAAAAGTGCTTGGATGACTTGTGGCTAGGGGTGAAATTCCAATCGAACACGGATATAGCTGGTTCTCTCCGAAATAGCTTTAGGGCTAGCCTCGATGGCAAGTCTACTGGAGGTAGAGCACTGAATGGGTGATGGCCCCACCTCGGGGTACTGATCTCAATCAAACTCCGAATGCCAGATAGATATCATCGGGAGTCAGACTGTGGGTGATAAGGTCCATGGTCAAAAGGGAAAGAGCCCAGACCGCCAGCTAAGGCCCCCAAGTGTCCGTTAAGTGGAAAAGGATGTGGAGATGCACAGACAACTAGGAGGTTGGCTTAGAAGCAGCCATCCTTTAAAGAGTGCGTAATAGCTCACTAGTCGAGTGACTCTGCGCCGAAAATGTACCGGGGCTAAACGGACCGCCGAAGCTGCGGATTGACACTTAGGTGTCAGTGGTAGGAGAGCGTTCTAACAGCGGAGAAGCAGTACCGGAAGGAGCTGTGGAGCGGTTAGAAGTGAGAATGCCGGTGTGAGTAGCGAAAGATAGGTGAGAATCCTATCCATCGAAAGCCTAAGGTTTCCAGGGGAAGGCTCGTCCGCCCTGGGTAAGTCGGGACCTAAGGTGAGGCCGAAAGGCGTAGCCGATGGACAACAGGTTGATATTCCTGTACCACTTATTAAACTGATGGAGTGACGGAGAAGGCTAAGTTGAGCGTGTTAATGGATTCACGTGTAAGCAGTGAGGTGGTCATGTAGGCAAATCCGCATGGCATAACATTGAGCTGTGATGCCGAAGCCGTATGGCGAAGTCAACTGATGTCACGCTTCCAAGAAAAGCTTCTAGGGTTAATTTAGTAAGTGCCCGTACCGATAACCGACACAGGTAGGCGAGGAGAGAATCCTAAGATGAGCGAGAGAACTCTTGTTAAGGAACTCGGCAAAATGACCCCGTAACTTCGGGAGAAGGGGTGCTTGTGAAAGCAAGCCGCAGTGAATAGGCCCAGGCGACTGTTTATCAAAAACACAGGTCTCTGCTAAACCGCAAGGTGATGTATAGGGGCTGACGCCTGCCCGGTGCTGGAAGGTTAAGAGGAGAGGTTAGCGCAAGCGAAGCTTTGAATTGAAGCCCCAGTAAACGGCGGCCGTAACTATAACGGTCCTAAGGTAGCGAAATTCCTTGTCGGGTAAGTTCCGACCCGCACGAAAGGCGTAACGATCTGGGCGCTGTCTCAACAAGAGACTCGGTGAAATCATAGTACCTGTGAAGATGCAGGTTACCCGCGACAGGACGGAAAGACCCCGTGGAGCTTTACTGTAGCTTGATATTGAGCACTGGTGACACATGTACAGGATAGGTAGGAGACGAAGAAGCCAGGACGCCAGTCTTGGTGGAGTCGCTGTTGGGATACTACCCTTGTGTTACTGGGGTTCTAACCCGTGGCCATGATCTGGTCAGGGAACAGTGTCAGGTGGGCAGTTTGACTGGGGCGGTCGCCTCCCAAAGAGTAACGGAGGCGCCCAAAGGTTCCCTCAGAATGGTTGGAAATCATTCGAAGAGTGTAAAGGCAGAAGGGAGCTTGACTGCGAGACCTACAAGTCGAGCAGGGACGAAAGTCGGGCTTAGTGATCCGGCGGTACCGAATGGAAGGGCCGTCGCTCAACGGATAAAAGCTACCCCGGGGATAACAGGCTGATCTCCCCCAAGAGTTCACATCGACGGGGAGGTTTGGCACCTCGATGTCGGCTCATCGCATCCTGGGGCTGTAGTCGGTCCCAAGGGTTGGGCTGTTCGCCCATTAAAGCGGTACGCGAGCTGGGTTCAGAACGTCGTGAGACAGTTCGGTCCCTATCCGTCGTGGGCGTAGGAAATTTGAGAGGAGCTGTCCTTAGTACGAGAGGACCGGGATGGACACACCGCTGGTGTACCAGTTGTTCTGCCAGGAGCATAGCTGGGTAGCTACGTGTGGACGGGATAAACGCTGAAAGCATCTAAGCGTGAAGCCCCCCTCAAGATGAGATTTCCCATTCGAAAGAAGTAAGATCCCTTGAAGACGACAAGGTAGATAGGTCAGAAGTGGAAGTGTGGTGACACATGGAGCGGACTGATACTAATCGATCGAGGACTTAACCAAAGAAACTGAAGAAGATATCTAGTTTTGGAAGATTAACGAAAGAATCTCCAAAAGGTCTAGTGACGATGGCAAGGAGGGCACACCTGTTCCCATACCGAACACAGAAGTTAAGCTCCTTAGCGCCGAGGGTAGTACGCAAGTGCGAGAGTAGGACGTTGCTGGGCCACCATAAACCAGCCTCAATAGCTCAGTTGGTTAGAGCACTTGACTGTTAATCAAGGGGTCCTAGGTTCGAGTCCTAGTTGGGGCGCCATTATAATAATGGCCCGTTGGTGAAGCGGTTTAACACACATGCCTTTCACGCATGCATACACGGGTTCGAATCCCGTACGGGTCACCATTTAAAATTAGATAGAAATATCTGCATGGAGGATTAGCTCAGCTGGGAGAGCATCTGCCTTACAAGCAGAGGGTCGGCGGTTCGAGCCCGTCATCCTCCACCATAATTAAATAAAAAAGATGCCGAAATAGCTCAATTGGTAGAGCAACTGACTTGTAATCAGTAGGTTGCGGGTTCAAGTCCTGCTTTCGGCACCATTCATGGCGATTGTGGCGAAGTGGTTAACGCACCGGATTGTGGCTCCGGCATTCGTGGGTTCGATTCCCATCAGTCGCCCCATCTAAAAATTGCGGGTGTAGTTTAATGGTAGAACTTCAGCCTTCCAAGCTGACTGTGAGAGTTCGATTCTCTTCACCCGCTCCATAAAAAAAGGGCGCCATAGCCAAGTGGTAAGGCGTGGGACTGCAACTCCCTGATCATCGGTTCAAATCCGATTGGCGCCTCCAATTAAATTAATAATGATGTGCCTGGGTGGCGGAACTGGTAGACGCACAGGACTTAAAATCCTGCGGGTGGTGACACCCGTGCCGGTTCGATTCCGGCCCTAGGCACCAATTTATGACAATTTAGAGTAGAGATGCTCTTTTTTTAATGAGATATGCTATAAAAGGCCGAAATAGCTCAATTGGTAGAGCAACTGACTTGTAATCAGTAGGTTGCGGGTTCAAGTCCTGCTTTCGGCACCATATAATTAAGTAGGGGTGTAGTTTAACGGTAGAACAGCGGTCTCCAAAACCGTTAGTGTGGGTTCGATTCCTGCCACCCCTGCCATGGCGATTGTGGCGAAGTGGTTAACGCACCGGATTGTGGCTCCGGCATTCGTGGGTTCGATTCCCATCAGTCGCCCCATCTAAAAATTGCGGGTGTAGTTTAATGGTAGAACTTCAGCCTTCCAAGCTGACTGTGAGAGTTCGATTCTCTTCACCCGCTCCATAAAAAAAGGGCGCCATAGCCAAGTGGTAAGGCGTGGGACTGCAACTCCCTGATCATCGGTTCAAATCCGATTGGCGCCTCCAATTAAATTAATAATGATGTGCCTGGGTGGCGGAACTGGTAGACGCACAGGACTTAAAATCCTGCGGGTGGTGACACCCGTGCCGGTTCGATTCCGGCCCTAGGCACCAATTTATGACGATTAAGAGTAGGGTTACTCTTTTTTATTTTTCTTAAAACTTCTTAGGATATATCTTAAGAAGTTTTTTTTATATCAATTATAATAACGGTTACATATAGTTGTTATGATGTTTAGTTGCTATAATTATCTATAAACACATGAGGGGGATAATAATGAAAAAAAACATTCTATTATTAATGATTATATTTTTATTAGTTGGATGTAGTAATAGTACCGATGAGAGGGCGGAAGTTTCAAGTGACAATGGTGTTTTTTATGAAATATTTGTACGTTCATTTTCAGATAGTGATGGTGATGGTATTGGTGATTTTAATGGAATTACTGAGAATTTGGACTATCTTGTAGATTTAGGAGTTAAAGGAATTTGGTTATTACCTATTTATCCATCTCCAAGTTACCATGGGTATGATGTAACAGATTACTATAATGTTAATTCTGAGTATGGAACGTTAGATGATTTTAAAAAATTAGTTTCAGAAGCCCATAATAAAGGAATAAAAGTTGTATTAGATATGGTTTTAAATCATGCGAGTAGTGAGCATCCATGGTTTATAGATAGTAAGGAAAATATTGATAGTGATTATGCTGATTACTTTATTTGGGTTGATGCGAATGATTCATCATATGATTTTTCAGCTTCTCCTATTGATGGAAAAGCGTGGTCTAAGTATGAAAATCGTATGTATTTTGGTGCATTTTGGAGTGGAATGCCTGATTGGGATGCTTCAAATAATAAAGTAAGAGAAGAGTTTATTAATATTGGACAGTATTGGATTGATTTAGGTGTTGATGGATTTAGATTAGATGCAGCAAAGTATTTGTACGCACAAGGTGAATATAATACTGATTTAAATTTACTACAAGAAAATTTAGATTTTTGGAAAGAGATAACAGATGGATGGCGTGACGCTAAAGATGATTTATATATTGTTGCAGAGGTATGGTCAGGATCTTCATCAGTTGCCCCATATTACAGTAATTTTGATGCAAATTTCAATTTTGATTTAGCTGATGCAATTGTATCTGTTGTTCGTCGTGAAAGAGATCTTAGTGGATTTGGATTAATGAAAAATTTAACAAGAATGCATGAGTCTTTTGAAAAATATGCTGGAGATAGAGGATATAGTGATGCTATATTTTTAACGAATCATGATCAAGATCGTGTCATGTCTGTATTAAATAACGATATGGATTTAATGAAATTGGCAGCAGATATTTATTTAATGTTACCAGGGAACCCATATATTTATTATGGAGAGGAAATTGGAATGTTAGGGAGAAAACCTGATGAAGATATTAGATTCCCTCTTAAATGGGGAAATGATTATGAGACTGAATGGCGTAAGGATACTTTAAATATGGATTTAGATAGTATAGAGGTACAATTAGAGGATAAAGATTCGTTATTAAATCATTATAAGTCTTTAATTGCAGTGCGTAATAGTAGTGATGCACTATCTAGTGGAGAGATGGTCGCCCTTAGTATGAGTAAGTCTCTAGTAATCGGACAAATTCGTTATACTGAGACAGAAGCGGTTTTCATTTTACATAATATCAGTGAACGCGATTGTGAAGTTGGATTTAGTACTGATGATGAAAACCTTATTTATTCGACAAAAACAGGTTATACTTTAAAGTCAGATTCTGTTATAATTCCAAGTAAGGGTACTATGTTATTTAGTATTCCAGTAGAAGAGGTTAGCTTGTATGAGGAGCTAGAGATTGAAATAGGATAGGTGGAGCAAGAATGAAAAAGTTAAAGTTAATGTTAAAATCAGGGTACTCAATAGATTCAATTTTTGAATTGAGAAAAACACCCATTATTATTAGTTTAATTTTTGGTATTTTTTTATCAATGATGCAAATGACGCCGTTCGCCTTTTCTTTATTAAAAGATGAAGCTTATAGATGGGATGAAAAGATTTGGATGTTATCTGATGATGAGAAGGCAATGATAGTCGAATCATTACCAGATTATAAAATTGAAAATGGGGCTTTAAGTAATAATGAGTTTTACGAAATCAAGGTTAATAGTGATGTTAAAATTTTATTTAACGGTGATGCGAATTTGGTGACGAATGGTTTAGTTTTTAATCATGATCACTTAATTTTTGTGGAACAAGGTAGACAGTATGATTTATCTTACGGTGAATATGAAGGAACTAATTTTGGTCAACTTCGACAAATGGATGTAGCATCTGGGTATGAAGGTGTATTTGCTCCTTTTGCAAAGTCTTTAAAACCTTTATTGATTGTTCCATTCATTATGGGAAATTATCAGACAGGAATTTTAACTTTCTTTATTTATACATTTGTTGTAGCGGCGTTATCGATGTTATTTAAGTTTGGACATACAAGTTTTATTAGTTATAAAGAAGTATTAAATATTATGATTTATTCTGGGACAATTCCTTCAATCATTTCATTAATTATAGGATTAATTATTTCTCCTGCTTTCACAACGATTATTTTTAATTTTGGAACACCACTAATTGCTTTCGTCGTTTATCGTAAGAAAGTTATTCCGAGTTTAATTTAATGAAAAAAAGCGAGATTCTATGTGAGAATCTCGCTTTTTTGTATATTTAAACATATTTTTGTAACCGATTCCACATTAAATGTCGGATATTGCATTTCGGTTTTGTAAGTGCTATACTTAATATGTAAGCAATTTCAAAAACAAATTGTTTTAGACAATTGGGAGGTATAAGGATGAAGAAATTATTATCACTAGGATTAGTTGCATCGTTATCGTTAACAGGATTAGTAGCTTGTGGTGGAAATGACGCTGAAACACCAGCAGAAACACCATCTAATGGATCTGCTGAGACTACTGAGAAACCAGCAACTTCAGGGGAAAAAGTAGAGATTAAATTATGGTTAGACGATGATGATTATGCAGCAGCAATTGAACCAGCAATTGAAGCAGCTTATCCAAACATTGATGTTGTATATGAAAAAGTTGGAGCAGTAGATGCTCGTACTAAATTAGAGTTAGATGGTCCTGCGGGATTAGGTGGGGATGTATTCATTCAACCTCATGATGGAATGAGTGAATCAATCTTATCAAATATCTTATTACCTTTAGGATCAGATTTAGGAAATATGATCGAAGAACGTATGTTAGAAGGGGCTGTTGGTACTGTTAAAGTTGATAACACATATTATGGTATCCCATTAGCAACTGAATCATTAGCTTTATTCTATAACAAAACTTTATTAGAGGAAAATGGATTTGAAGTTGCAACTTCATTTGAACAAATTAAAGAACAAGCAGCACAATACAATGATGCTGCAACAAATAAATTCTTATTACGTTTCCAACCAGGGAACTCATATGACATGCACTTCTTCTTAACAGGGGCAGGATTCCAATTATATGGTGAAAATCACGATGATGCTTCTCAAGTTAACTTAAATACACCAGAAGTAGTAGCAGGTTTAGAATTCTTCAAATCAATGAAAGAATATTTACCAGTACCATATGCTGACTTAAATTGGGATACAGTACACGGTGAATTTATTAAAGGAAATGTTCCTTATATGATTTCGGGACCTTGGTCAATTGCTGAAGCGAAACAAGGTGCGATTGATAATGAATTTGAATGGGGAGTAACGACTATTCCAACAATTAATGGTGTTCAACCTGAAACATTCTCAGGAAATATCATTGCTTGTGTAAGTGCATACACACAACATCCAACTGAGGCGAAACAAGTTGCTGAATTCTTAGCATCTGAAGAAGGATTACAAATTATGTATGATGTACAAGGAAAAATCCCTGCATTAAAAGATGCATCTGTTATCGAAGGGGTAACTGAAGATCCATATGTAGCTGGTATTTTAGCTCAAGCTGAATATGCACAACCAATGCCAATCTTACCAGAAATGTCAAAATACTGGGGTGCAGCTGAAACAATGTACCGTTCAGTATGGGAAGGTTTAGCAACTCCTGAAGAAGCAGCTGCTAAAGCTTTAGACGATTACAATACTGCATTACAAATGACTGAGTAGTATCTTTAAAACCATAATGACTTAAATTGAAATCCTAGTAGTTAAGCTACTAGGATTTTTTTGTATAGATAGATTGTAATATTAAGTGCGACACAAAAAAAAACTCATAAATAGGATCTTTGTTATAGAATGAAGTTACCACACAAAATTCTTAACAAGGAGATCTATTTATGAGTTATAAACATCTTAACACATTTGAGCGCACACGTATAGAAGTTCTTTCAAAAATGGGCTATTCAACGAGACAAATCGCTCAACAACTAAATCGCCATCATTCAACGATTGCTCGTGAACTGAAACGAAATACTCAAAAGACGTATCAGGCTGAGTTAGCAGAAGAATTAGCTGGACAACGTCGATTAAGTTGTCGTTGTCCAGAGAAGAAATCTGAACAAGTCATTCAGACCATCCAACATTATTTAAAGTTAACCTGGTCGCCTGAACAAATTTCTAATACCGTTTTAAAGGGTGTTCTTTCATTTAAAACCATTTATCGTTGGATTTATGATGAAACCATTTTGTTAGGAGATTTAAGTTGTTTAAGACAAAAAGGAAAGCGACGAAAACCACGAGAAACACGCGGACGATTTAACATTGGAACGTCGATTCATCAACGTCCCAAAGAAGTAAAAAGACGTGAAACGTTTGGGCACTGGGAATTAGATACGGTTGTTTCAAGTCGTGGAAAGAGTAAAGGTTGCTTGGCGACCTTTGTTGAACGTCAAACACGTTTTTATGTGGCCATTAAAATAGAAAATCGCTCAGCAACAGAAATGTACCGAGCGATTAGTGAGTTATATAAACTCTTTCCTAAAGACACCTTTAAAACTTATACGGTTGATCGAGGAAAAGAGTTTGCTTGTTATTCCAAAGTAGAAGCTGATTTAAAGGTTCCTGTTTACTTCGCAGATGCCTATTCGTCTTGGCAAAGAGGAAGTAATGAAAATGCCAATGGTCTTCTTCGAGAGTTTTTCCCGAAGAAGACAGATTTAGCACGAGTCAGTGACGAAGAGATTAATGAGGCACTCTGCCTCATTAATCATCGACCACGAAAATGTTTAGGGTGGAAAACTTCATTCGAGCTATTTCATGAGAAACTGTCGCATTTGTATTGACAATTCGTCTATAAGATAAAAATAGAGGAGTTAATGAACAATTAGTGGAGGAAGAATCAGTTAGATAGTAGGTCATAGTTAGTTTATTTTAGATAGAAAGAGAATGATTTTTAAAAGTTGGAAAGGGGGAATTAGGAGATATCTTATTTTAAGTAAGTGATTTGTTCTTTATTTAAGGTATGAAGATTAAATTCCGATTGTGATCTTAAGGTGCCATGAATTTAGGTGATAAACCTAGAAGGTAGTTTAAGCTATATATGACATTTTAAAAATAGCTACGGGTAAGATTTGAATTTTGACATAGAGGTTATCTATGCTTCTTTTAACGCCCTAAATGGACAGGAAAAACCCCTTAATTGAATAGATAGAATGACGCAATTTTTAATATACGTTAGTAGATCGCCTGAAATCAGTCTGGAAGAGTTTAAATAGGTATCATTCCCTCAGTATGGTTATTATAAAAGATAAACAACTTTAATAGGTGAATATAGTTGATAGAATATGGATTAGCGATTAAAATTTTTTGTTTTAATTGTTCTTTTAGTCATTAATAAGGTAACAGAAAAGAGGTTAAATGTCTTTTGGGGGCATGATAAAAGATGTTCTCTCTTCACTAAAATCACATACTAAAAGGGAGATAAATTAAAGTGATTGTTAAGTATGTAATAAATATGGTATACCGTCATTTTTTTAAAAATTTTTATTAATTTTCATCCAACAATTTTTCTTTTTCTTTTATTGAAATAAAAGAAAAAAAGACACATTATGCGAAAATACGAGATATTTAGATATGGAAAAATGATGGTTTCAATAGTAATCAGGTATAATTTTCAAAAAAAATATTATGTAATTGGTTACACGGTTTCATTTAGTAAAATAAAACGTTATCATATAGCTATAGCACCGAGGGGGAAGCAAATTACGTTCATTTACTTCCCAATAGTTTATTTGTCTTTTAAAGTTGATTGTAAATAAATTATTGGGAGTAAGTGAAGAGGGGTAAGGCTAATACCGCGGGTGTAAAGCAAATATCATCGTAGGCAGGTGGAGAGAATGAAAAAGCCAAAATTGGCAGCATTATTATCAGTTTTTGTATGGGGGGCAGGCCAAGCATACAATAAACAATGGTTAAAAGCAGTTTTATTCTTTGTTTTCCAAGCATTTTTAGTTGGAGCAGAATTGCTAACAGGAAATTATTTTACTGGAGCCTTTTCATTCCGTGAAAGTACAGGTTTCTTCGGAAAAGGACTTTGGGGTTTAATTACATTAGGTACACAAACTTCAATGTTAACTGAGAGCGGGTTAACGCCCGGGGATCACTCAGTTATGTTATTAATTCAAGGTATTATTGCAGCAATCATCTTAGTTGTATTTACAGTGATTTATGTTGTAAATATTCGAGATGCATACAAATCAGCAGAATTAATTAATGAGACAGGCGAAGTAATGTCGAGTAAAGAATGGTTAATTCAAACATGGGAACATGCATTTGAATATATTGTAATCGTTCCTTCAACATTAATGTTATTAATGTTCTCATTCATGCCAATCATCTTTGCATTCTTAGTAGCATTTACAAACTACAATAGTGCGCATTTACCACCAACTAAACTAGTTGACTGGGTTGGATTAGCAAACTTTAAATTCTTATTTACAATTGGCGAAACCGCTTCTTCTACTGCTGACGGTGGGAATATTTGGTTCTACACTTTCTGGAATGTATTCTTATGGACAATTATTTTCGCAGTGATTTCGACTGCAGCACCATTCTTCTTAGGATTATTCCAAGCGGTAATTTTAAATAATAAACGCGTTGTAGGTAAAAAAATCTGGCGTAGTATTTTAATTTTACCATGGGCAGTACCAGCCTTAATTTCGCAGTTAAACTTCCAACAATTATTTAATGGACAATTTGGTCCTATCAATAAATATTTAATGCAAGCAGGAATCATAGATTCTCCAATTTATTGGTTAACAGATTCTTCAAATCCTTGGATTCCACGTTTAACAATTTTAGGTATTGGATTATGGTTAGGATTCCCATATTTCATGGCTTTAATGTCAGGTATTATGACGTCAATTTCAAAAGAAATTTATGAAGCAGCTGAGGTAGATGGAGCGAATGAACGTCAGCAGTTCTGGAAAATTACATTACCTTTAGTACTTGCTTCGACAGCTCCTTTATTAGTTATGTCATTTGCGGGTAACTTTAATAACTTCGGATTAATTTACTTCTTAACTCAAGGGGGACCTGTTAATCCAAACTTTATCTACGCAGGACATACAGATATCTTAATTTCATGGATTTATAAATTAACGCTCGATTATCGTATGTATAACATGGCATCAGTAATGTCGATTATTATTTTCTTAATCATCGGTACTTTCTCTGCATGGAACTTCACGAGAACGGCTGCGTTTAAGGAGGACTAGGAAATGGCGTCTAAAGCATCTTCAAAAATAAATACAATGAGTAAAATTAAAGAGATTTCTTATACAATCTTAATTTATTTAGAATTAATTTTCATGTGTATTATAGTTTTATTCCCGATCGTTTGGATTGTTGGTTCATCATTTAACCAAGGTTCATCTCTTGCAACTGCAACACCATTCCCTGAAAATCCAACGATTGAACATTATTTCCGATTATTTAAGGAAACTAACTTTGCACAATGGTATTTAAATACATTAAAAATTGCTGTTATTAACATGATTTTATCTGTTGCTTTATCAACTAGTATGGGATATATCTTTGCACGTTTCCGTTTCAAAGGTAAAAAACCAGCGTTAATTTCAGTATTAGTACTTCAAATGTTCCCTTCATTCATGGGGATGACAGCTCTTTACATTTTATTCTTAACTTTCAACATGTTAGATAACCACTGGGCATTAATCTTATGTTATGCTGCTGGACAAATTCCAATGAATACATGGTTAATCAAAGGGTATTTAGGTTCAATTCCAAAAGAGTTAGATGAGTCGGCAATGATTGACGGTGCAACGAAAGCTCAAATCTTCTTCAAGATTATTTTCCCTCTTGCACAACCTATCATTTCATTCGTTGCTGTCACTCAGTTCATGGCACCTTGGATGGACTTCATCTTCCCTCGTATGATCATTTCAACAAACTCTAAGTTAACGTTAGCAGTTGGTTTATATGATATGATTAACGGACAAAATCAAAATAACTTTACGATGTTCGCGGCAGGATGTGTACTTGTTGCCGTTCCAATTACAATTCTTTATGTGTCAATGCAACGATTCCTTATCGAAGGTATTACAGCAGGGGCAAACAAAGGATAAAAATTTTAAGAGATACCTTCGGGTATCTCTTTTTGTTTAGGAACTAAAGTTTTAGCTTATAATACGATAGATTTAATTAAGTTTTTCATAGCAAAAAAATTAGTTTAATATCGTTTGATTTTTTTTGACTTTATAGGTAAAGTAGAGGAGATAGATAGTAGGTGATTTAATGAAAGATAAGTTGATTGAATATAGTAAGTCAATTGGAATTGATGTGATTGGATTTTGTAGTGTCGATCCTTTTTTAGAGTTGGCTGATGAAATTAGAAGGCGTGATGAGCTTGGTTGGTCGTCTGGTCTAACTAAGGGGAGTATCCTAGAACGGACAAATCCTTTGTTATCAATGGAAAACGCTAAAACGTTTATTTCAATTGGTGTCAGTTATCCGAGAAATACTCAGTTTCCGGTGCAAGATAAAGAGGATCCTTATGTGCAGTTTTCGCGTTCGTCATGGGGTGTTGATTATCATGTCATTGTTGGGGAAAAGCTTCAGTTGCTTGAAGAGTGGCTGAAGAAAGAAATTCCTGGCATTGAGGTGATTGTGAGTGTTGATACGGGGGTTTTTAATGATCGAGCAGTTGCCTTACGTTCTGGAATTGGGTTTAGTGGGAAGAACAGTTCGATTATCAATGAGACGTTTGGGAGTTATCTTTATTTAGGAGAGTTATTAGTAAGTTATGAGTTTCCAAGTGATAATCCGATTGAGCGTCAGTGTGGAACGTGTGATCGCTGTGTAAGAGCCTGCCCGACGAAGGCGATTCAACCTGATGGAAGCTTGAATGAAAAGAGATGTTTATCTTATGTGACGCAGTCTAAGGAGTTCTTAGATCCAGAGTTGTATAAGAAGATTAGTAAAAATATTTATGGTTGTGATATTTGTCAAGAGGCTTGTCCGTATAATCGTGAAGTGGATTTTCATTTGCATGAGAAGATGGAGCCAACAGGTGTAGAGTTTCCAAAGATTGATGAAATTTTGAAGATGAGTAATAAAGAGTTTAAACAGAAGTATGGTCATTTAGCAGGCTCTTGGAGAGGTGTCTCGGTTTTGAAACGTAATGCGATGTTTAATGCTAGTTTTTATAAGTATAAAGAGGCTCTGCCAGAGATAGCAAAATTACGAGATGGACAAGCACCAGACTGGTTGAGAGAAGCGGCTATTGTAGCTTACGAAGAGTTAGAGAAGAAGTAAGGTTCCTTTCTAAATTTGGTTGTGATAAAATAAAATAGAGGTGAGGCAAATGGCAATTCATTTAGTACAATTTAATCCAGAGATTCCACAAAATACGGGTAATATTATGCGTACTTGTGCAGCGACGGATATTAAGTTACATTTAATTAAACCAATGGGATTCACACTTGATGAAAAAAGTATTAAACGTGCAGGTGCAAATTATGTAAATGAAGTGGATTATGTCGTTTACGAGAACTGGGACGAATTTGTTGAAAAAAATAAAGGTGGAAAGTTCTGTTTCTGTACGCGTTATGGTCAAAAGAATCATACGGAGATGGATTTTTCAAATCCTGAAGAAGATTATTACATTGTATTAGGAGCAGAGAGTTGCGGTATTCCGAAGGAGATTTTGCGTCCTTATTTTGAAAACTGTTTCCGTATTCCAATGACAAATAAAGTTCGTTCGTTAAATGTTTCAAATGTAGCGGCTATTTTAGCTTATGAGGCTTTACGTCAACAAAGTTTCTTAGATTTATGGACAGTTGAACCATTTAAAGGAGCAGACTGGGTTTTACGTGATGAAGAATAGAAAAAAGTGACGATTGTCACTTTTTTTATTTATGCAACTTTGAGTTGCGAGGTTTTCAAGGTTGAGATGGTAGCTTAGTGTAGGGAAATCTAGTATGGTTGTAAGTGAAAGAAAGGAGGGTTTGAGATGATGTTAGGTGAAAAAATTGTACAACTCCGTAAAGAGGAAAGGTTATCACAAGAGCAGTTGGCAATGAAACTCAATGTTTCAAGACAGGCAATTTCTAAATGGGAGCTAGGAGATGCCATTCCAGATACGGAGCATGTAATTAGGTTGGCAGAGGTTTTTAATGTTTCAATTGATTCCTTATTACGTGGTGATTTAAAATGTCAGCCGACTAATCAAGGAAAGTGTTTGCCTGTATTAATTGGTATGATGGTAATCGGTTTGGTTGTTTCTTTTATGATGTGGGTGACTTTTAAAAGTTTTATGTTAGTGACAATAGGGTGGGTTATTCAAATTGTGACGATTATATTATTTATAGTGATTCATGAAAAACTGACTTATAAGGAGATATATTGGATAAAAGTTTCAAGTGTTTGGCTTATCCCCCCTTTTATTGTGAAGTATTTAGTGGATCAGTTGATGATATTTTATCCTAAAGCTAGACCAGTGATTTTTGATTTGATAGTAGTAAGTATGGTGTACCTTGTGATTAGTGTAGGAGTAACAATTATTTTGAAGAAAAAAAGCACTGATTAGTCAGTGCTTTTGGAATATTTCCTCGGAAATTAGAAGTTTGGTAAGTTTGATAGGTTGTTATCTTTATCACCATCGACAACCCCGCGGATATAGGTACCACCACCTTTACCTTTGAAGGTTTGAGCATTTTCGATGAGTCCTTTTTCACAAAGTTCTTTGGCTGTTTCGTAATCGTATTCTTTTCCTGTGTTTGATTTGAAAGCTACAAGGTCGCCATCGTTGTTACGACGGACAGCGACAAATTTTTCTTTTGTCATAGATATGACCTCCTTTTTTGTAGTTTGCCCTATATTTGATAAAAAAATCGCATTTAGTAAAAATTATGATATAATAAAATAGCGATTTCATGATGTGAAATAATAGTTTAGATGAAGTAGGTGAGGGATAGAATGATTCAAATTCAGAATGAAAAATTATTAGTGGAAATTAGTACTCTTGGAGCCGAAGTAAAGCGAGTTTATCATTTAGGGCATGAGATTGATTATTTATGGGATTCAAATCCGTCGTTTTGGGCAAAATCATCGCCGATTTTATTTCCAATTGTGGGTAGACTAGCAAAGAATCAGTATTTATATGATGGAAAGTCGTATTCATTATCACAACACGGATTTGCCCGTGATTTAGAGTTTGAATTAGTAGAACAAGGATCTGATACTGTTTGGTTTGAACTAAAGGCAAATGATGTGACACGTGAGATGTATCCATTCAATTTTGTTTTACGTATTGGATATGTATTAGAGGATGAGACGTTAGCTGTAAAATGGCAGGTGTTGAATCATAACGAGGAAGTGATGCCATTTTCAATTGGAGCCCATCCTGCTTTTAGTACAAAGTTGGCGTCTGATGATGAATACAGTGATTATTATCTTCATTTTGAGACAAATGAAGGAATTTCGACGTATTTATTTGACAATGAAACTGGCCGTGTGTATGAAGAGAAGGAACAAATTATTGATAAATTAAAGTTATTACCGTTAAGTAAAGAGTTATTTGAAGAGTATCCGACGTTAATTATTGAAAATGAAGCGGCTATCACGCTTGGATGTTATAATCATGAACGTGAAGTGGTTGTACGTTTTGATGGATTCCCGTATGTTGGAATTTGGTCGCCAATTAATGCTTTAGGTGAGATTGCAGATTTTGTTTGTATCGAGCCTTGGTATGGAGTGGCGGATACGGTTGGTGAGCCACAAGAACTGATGAGTAAGAAGGGAATTCAAGTCATTGAACCTCATTCGATGTTTGAGGCGAGTTATTCGATGACTTTTAAGTAAGAAGTTTGTCGGTATTTTTAAAATAGTCTATATTATTTTTTGGTTATTATTATGATATAATAACTATCAGTTAAATTATGAATATGGAGGGTGAGCTATGTCTTTTGAAACAGAATTCAATAACTGGATGGGACAAGAAAATTTAGAGTCTTATTTAAAAGAACAATTAGAAAGCATGACAGAAGTAGAAAAAGAGGATGCTTTTTATCGTAACTTAGAGTTCGGTACAGGGGGAATGCGTGGGGTTGTTGGACCTGGTACAAACCGTATGAATATTTATACAATTCGTAAAGCAAATGAAGGATTTGCAAAGTATTTATTAGGTTTAGGTGAAGATGCTAAGGAACGTGGAGTGGTGATTGCTTATGATTGCCGTCATTTCTCACCAGAATTTGCAATGGAGTCAGCTAAAGTGATGGCTTCTCATGGAATCAAAGCGTATGTGTTTGAATCATTACGTCCAACTCCTGAGTTATCATTTGCTGTTCGTTATTTAAATGCGGTAGGAGGAATTGTGGTAACAGCTTCTCATAATCCGCCTGAGTATAATGGATATAAAATTTATGATGAAACAGGTTGTCAATTAGTTCCTGCTGAAGCAGATCAAGTGATTGCATTAGTGGATGCGATTGAGAATATGTTTGAGATTGAAGTAAAATCTGAAGAAGAATTAAAAGCGGCTGGATTAATTGAAATCATTGGTTCTGAAATTGATGATGTGTATACAGAGCGTGTTAAAGCATTAGAAATTAATCCAGATTGTAATAAAAAAGATTTAAAAATCGTGTTTACACCATTACATGGAACAGCGAATATTCCAGTTCGCCGTGTGTTAACTGAGTGTGGATATGACCAATTACATGTTGTAGAAGAACAATGTGTTCCAGATCCAAACTTCTCAACTGTAAAATCTCCAAACCCAGAGGAAGCATCTGCGTTTGAAATGGCGATTACTTTAGGGAATGAGATTGATGCAGATATTTTAATTGCAACGGATCCAGATGCAGACCGCGTAGGTTTAGCTGTTAAAAATCCTGAAGGGGAATATGTGTTATTAACAGGTAACCAAACAGGTGCTATTTTAATTCATTATATTTTATCTCAAAAGAAAGCTCATGGAACGTTACCAGTTAAAGGTAAAGTATTCAATACGATTGTAACATCTGATATGGGAGCGGCTATTGCACGTTCTTATGGATTTGAAGTGGTTTCAACGTTAACAGGATTCAAATTTATCGGTGAGCAAGCTCGTATGCTTGAAGATACTGATTATGAATATGTATTCGGGTATGAAGAGTCTTATGGTTATTTAATTGGAGATTTCGTACGCGATAAAGACTCTGTACAATCTGTTTTAATGTGTGCTGAGGCAGCAGCTTATTATAAACAAAATGGAAAAACATTATATGATGTTTTAATGGAGTTATATGAAACTTACGGATGCTACCGCGAAGCGTTAGTCAATATTACGTTAAAAGGTAAAGAAGGAGCAGATAAAATTCAATCGATTTTAGCTGAATTCCGTGAATTCACACCTTTAACAGTTGCAGGTAAAGATGTTGTGGCGGTAGAAGATTACAAAGAATCTATTCATACAGATTTAAAAAATGATACAACAACTGCAATTGACTTACCAAAATCAAATGTCTTAAAATATACATTAGAAGATGGTTCTTGGTTTGTTTTACGTCCATCTGGAACTGAGCCAAAAGCTAAAGTTTATATCGGTGTTGTTGCTGATGTATTAGAAAAAGCAGATGAGCAAGTAGCAAAAATTAAAGAAGATGTATTATCTCGCGTTAATGAAATTATCGCTTAATTAACTTAATCTATACACACACTTGAGTTTTTCGTGAATTTTATCACGGAGAACTCTTTTTTTATTTTCAATTATGTGGTAGTATTGATTTGTGAAAAAAATAACATATAAGGGGATGAAGATATGAAAGGACGAGTATCAATTGCAACCTATCAAACAAATAATCATGTTGCCAAGGCTTTAGTGAAGCCAACACAAGGAAAAGTGTTTTGTAAAGGGGAACGTTTAGTTGTAAGAAAACATGGGTTTAAAAATGAGGGATTAAATTTTGCTGGATTCAAAAATCGCAAGTATAATGAAACAGTAGAATTTGGATACGGACGTCGAGTTTGTAGTTAAGGGATAAGGGATTAAAACTTTCGAGTTTTAATCTTTTTTTTATTAATCTAAGACATTTTTGTTTTCAATATTGAGTCATAGAGCATTTTGATAATGAGCTTGCCATAGGTAGTTCTAGACCAATTAAAAGCTGTTTAAGCGTGAAAAAATAGATATATATAATAGAAAGTATATTTAGTAATTAATTTTTTTAAGGTTATAGATCTAGGATATGTTCTATATTTTGTGGCTTTCTAAAGTGAAATGTTGTAGAAGAATAAGAGCATTGGAATATAATAAAGGGATCAAGGAAAAAGTCGTGGCGTGGGAGGGGGATCTAATGAATATTTCGGTAAATCATCGTGCGATTAGAGATTTCAATGAGTTAGCTGAGTTAGTCACAGATGAGGTTGCCAATTTTTGTGTTCAATGGAAAAAAGGATTAGATGAATTATTAGATGAAAATGTGCGGTTGTTAATATATATGAGACGATACGGCTATGAAGTGAAGTATCACTTTGAGAATGGTCGATTAAATTGGTTATTTCAGTTAGAATTGTATTATCCAAATCAAAGTCCGCAATTTGAACGAAAAATTACATATATTAAAATTCATAAGTTTGCTACTTTACCTATGTATCAAGGGAATGGATCTAAAGTATTTGAGCATTTATTAAATTGTACTCAAGCATTTGGTGGGCTAAGTATGATTCGATTACGTTCTGTTCGAACTGCGGTGAGTTTTTGGAAGAAACAAGGATTTCAAGAGTTAGAGAAAACAGAAGAGTTAGCACTTAATCAAGACTGTGAAAAAATACCTCAGATGCTAAAAAATTATAAGTTTGTTTATGTTATCAAACCTTGTAATTGTAATTCATGTCAATCTTATCATTAAAAGCAAAGCACTATGCTTTGCTTTTTGTTTTATCTTCGTATTCGCTTTCATAAACTAAGTTTAGGGGTGATACGATGGAGAGGTTGAATTATTTATTGAGCTTTTAAAGCAAGAATCAGATGTGATTTATGATTTAGTATGGGATGAAACTGAGTATGGTTATTTTATAGAGGTGATGGGAAATAATAGAGGCTATTTATGGACGATGCAGTTACGAGTTTATTTTAATCAGGATCATGAATATTTATCTTATTTAATGATTCAGTTTTTTCAGGTTTCAATATCTCATCATGGTCATGGAGTTGATTTGTTTAATAGACTGTTACGTTGTAGTGAGGCTTTTAAATATTTAGTGATGATTAGACTTACAGCAGGAGATGAGGTAGGTAAAAAATTTTGGATTGAAAAGAATAATTTTCGACTTAAGGGCGATGTCTATGATAAGATTACGGGTGATAGCAAGTGGTTCGACATTGATTGCCTTAAAAAGCCCGCGCAGCTAAATCTTTATCAATATATTTATGATGTAAGGCGTTGTAGATGTGAGTCGTGCCAATCTTATTATAAAGAAAGTTAGGGAGAACCTAGCTTTTTTTATTTACCTTTACGACAATTTATGTATTATGTTCACCTTAATTTTATTGTATACTTGTAGGTATGATTATAAAGAGGTGAAAGAAATGGCGGTAAATGTTAAGAGTTGTTATTTATATTTGTTAGATAATGTTCATCAGATGTTCATGCCAACAGAGCGTCCGATTGATGATACAGTGGATGGGGCATACCACTTTTTAGAGAAAAATATTGAGAAGTGTATGAAAAATGCTGGGGGACGTCCTGCTGTGTTTAAGGAAGACAGTGAAGCGCGTCAGCTATTTTTAGATTATCGCAATCGTGCAATTGAGTTTTCAGAATTTGCAGAGAAAATTGCAGCGAAGCGATTTGATATTAAAGATCGTTACGAGATTTTTACATCAACTGATTTATTTTTATGCGAAGTAACCATTTCAGATCAAGACTATGTCGTAGGGCTTGAGCTAACGTGTAAAGAGGGGATGGTTCACCACGTTAATCAAAGTGAAACCGGAATTCAAAACAACCTAATTGTCCATCAAGCAATTATTCCAGCAGCTAGTTTAAGTAGCGCAAACTTCTTTGCGATTAGTTTAGATAAACTAACACTGACAATTTTAGAAAATATGACAGTAACAGTTGATGACGATACATTCCTTTATGCGGATAAAATCTTAGGATGTAAAACTGAAATCTCCGTAAAAGAAGCTGTAAAAAAAGCACGTATTGTGGCAGATGAAGTCATCAAAAATCATGATTTAGATAAATTAGAAGTCGTACCGGCCTTAGAACGTGTCATCAAAGAAACCATTAACGAAGGAAAAGACCTTGACCTAAAAGAAGTCGCAGAAGAAGTCTTCTACCAAGTTCCAGAAGCAAAACTAACATACGTGACACAAATCGAAGAAGATCACGGAATCAAAAAACCAGTACAAAACACAAACTGGGTCAAAATGCCACTGAAGAAAACACAAAAAATCAAAACAGACACAGGAATCGAAATCACCATCCCACTCGACTACTACAACAACAAAGACTACATCGAAGTCATCAACATGCCAGATGGAAGATTATCAATACAAATCAAAAACGTCGGGAACATCGAGAATAAGTAGGGACCCGCGCTACGTAGTGAGTGAATGTAATGAGCGAACTCGTAGCTATCTTCCGCTGGTGGGCGGGGGGAGTCCTCACGCTAAGTAGCTCAATTGTAAATTGAGCTCTTAGCATTCGTCCACTAGTGAGGGGTTCCCTGTCCTAGTGAGCTTAACAGAATAGCTGATTAATGAAAAAAATATATATTTAAGTTCACTAGGTTTCCTCCACTGATAGGGCAATGCCTGATTGCAGACTGGGTATTTGTTATATAGCAAAGACTAAGAAAAATTCAATTTTACTTAGTCTTTTTTCTATCCTCCACAAGTGGGGTGATACTGAGTTGCAGACTGGTGTTAATTTAAATGAAACCGTAAATTCAGATTAAATGATTGACTTAAGTTTGAAATTTACGAACTCGTAGCTATCTTCCGCTGGTGGGCGGGGGGATTCCTCACGCTAAGTAGCTCAATTGTAAATTGAGCTCTTAGCATTCGTCCACTAGTGAGGGGTTCCCTGTCCTAGTGAGCTTAACAGAATAGCTGATTAATGAAAAAAATATATATTTAAGTTCACTAGGTTTTCTCCACTGATAGGGTTATACCTTATTGTAGACTGGTGTTAATTTAAATGAAACCGTAAATTCATATTAAATGACTGACCTAGACTTGAAAATTACGAACTCGTAGATACTTATTATTGGTGGATGAAATATAAATTAAGTATTTGCGATATGACATTTAATAGAGTTTCATAGTATGAGACAAGAGAGAAATATTTCTCTCTTTTTAATTGGGAGGAAGTATGAAAAAAGAAGATAAATGGAATGGTATTTGTATTTCTGGAGCCTTTATTTTTATATTAGGTTTCTTGTATTTAAATCCAGATTACTTAGGAAACAGAGTAGTCAATGGGATGATTTCAACTCTATCTGGCATTATTGGTATTGTTGGTCTCACTGTTGAATTGAGTAAGTTAATGAAGAAGATAGATGGATTAATAGATTTAGGGAGTGGGTTTTTTTTTATAGTGATATGGTAGGTAATTTATGATAACTGGAATTATGCATTTTTAAATTTTTTGATTCTATTTTTCTTATTCTTTGGAGTTTATGGGATTTTAAATGGAGTAGCAAAAATAATTGAAAGCATTCGAAGTAGTTCTGCTACTTTTAGCTTCAAATCAATCGGAATTATGACTGCTAATTTAGCTGTTTTTTTATTAACTGTTTTACAGATTGTACAAATTGTGTTACCTCCTAGTTAAGAATGCATAATTCATTCTAGTAGATGAGTGTAGCTTTAACTTATGATACAATTATGTTGAACTATACTGATTGAATTTGAAGTTGGAAATGGCACCCAAAGCGCTACTTTAAAGTAGTAACTAGAGATGTAGGATACGCCGCCCTACCAAGTTTAATCAATGGAAAAGGGAAGAGAAATCTTCTCTTTTTTCTTTGTCCAAAGATCGATATAATGAGGATATTTGTGGATAAAGGAATGCTATGGATGGCTCAAGAAATGATGGATAAATGGATTGAGGAAATTCAGGAAGAGTTAAAGAATATAGATAAAATTAAGTTGGGTGAATGTAGTAAACTAATTCAAGAATTTGTTTCTCATTGTTTGATGAGTAAAAGTGGGATGCTTTTCTTAGAGAGTGATGCTTTTAAAAGTCGTGTAGCAGATGGAACTTTGACTCGACAGATGTGGGAAGAGCTTGAAGATGATTTAGTTAAGTAGGGTGATTTGCTAGATCGTTGTATTGAAGTTTATGGTGATTTTGATTCATTATTGGTAGACGATGATTTAGATTGTGCTATTATTTGTTATCTGGCATTCCCTTATTATTTTAACAATTGATAAAAGGGTCAACTTTTGTTTTGATAATAATCGTGTATATGGTAATATATTAAGATTAGATATTAGGACTTGGAGGTTACTGAAATGGCAAAAAATATTGTGATTAATGAGTTTTCGACTGCTCTGGTTCAGAAAAAGGGAGCAATTTTTATTGGAGCAGGCATTTCGGTTCCTTCTGGTTTTAAGAGTTGGGTTGAATTATTAAGGGAGATGCAGGAAGATATTGATTTAGAGATTGATGATCATTTAGATTTAACAGAGGTTGCTCAATTTATTGTTAATAATAATTTAAATAATAAGGGTCGTATTTTGAATAAGATTGTAGAGTGTTATACGACGACAGATGGGATTTATAGTAATAAGTATCATAAGGTGTTGGCGCAGATGAATGTGATGACGATTTGGACGACGAATTATGATACCCTTTTAGAGGAATCTTTTCGTCATGTTTCAACTGTGATTCGACGTTGTGATACGGATTTGTTACCGATTGTGGATATCGATCAGAAGATTGAAATTATTAAGATGCATGGTAGTGTCGATAGTCCATCGCCTGAGAATTTAGTTATTACGAAAGAGGATTATGAGGATTATTTTTACACGCATCCATTAACGACGGAACGTCTTAAAAATGATTTGTTGAATAAGTCGTTTTTATTTATTGGATATAGTTATCGTGATTCGAATATTCGCTCGATTATGACACAGATTCGACAACTTTGTAGTCGTGGGACGCGAACTCATTATATGGTGGTTGAAAAAGAGAAGAATGTGAATTCATATAAGCTTCAAAAGCTCTGGGCAAAGGATTTAGAGCGTTTTGGGATTAAAACGTATATTTATGAGAATGCGGATCAGAGTCATCGTGAGTTGCTTGAGATAATGGAGAGTATTGCTCAGAAGTCAAAGGGGAATACATTGTTTGTAACAGGGAGTCATACGGTAGAAGAAAGTGCGTTCCTCGAGGAACTTGGTGTTGAATTGGCTAGAATTAAGAATTTAACGTTAATTAATGGGCAGTCTAAAGGCGTCGCTAATATTGTGTTAAAAAGTTTTATTGACGAGTGTTTGAATTTAGGTCAATCTGTTCAAAATCGAATTGAGATTTATGCCAATCCTTGTGCTCATAATGAAGATTGGGAAACGAAAGAGGAGTATGGAGCATTGCTTGAAAGTTTTAAGTATCGTTTAGTTAGACAGACGCAGATTATGATTGTGCTTCCAGGTTCTTATGGAACGAAGGCTGAAATTGAGAAGGCAAAGCAGTTAGGAACAATCATTATTCCTATTATTACAGAAGATCGTAATGAGTTGATTGATGAGTTGTTAGAAAATATAAATATTGTTGAGAGACTGAAGATATTCTCTCCATCTCTATACCATAGCCTAAAAAATGAGCAGTTAACGACGGTTGATGAAGTTATTGAATGTGTGAAAAATATTTTAGCAGTTTAAAGGCAATGATATGAGAAGGCATATCAGGTGAAAATTTCGTTAAATGAGTTAGAGGTCTGGCGACGTGTCGTGTTTCCAGCAGATATTACGTTTTATGGGCTACATCGTGTGATTCAATATAGTATGGGATGGTTCGAAAGTCACTTGTATGAATTTGAGGTACAGTCAGAGAAGTTAGTTATTGTCGATAGTAAGGAGCAAGCAGAAGAGCTAGTTTTTTATAATTCACAGCCAGCTTATGATGGACGTATTAAGAAACCTAAGATATTTAGAACTAGTCGTGGTGTGAAAATGGATTGCTATTTAAATGAGTCATGTTCGATGTGTTTAGATGGAGATGCGGCTTGCCTACCTGAGATTAGTTGTGATGAGTGATTGTAATCATCCAGATTATGAAGAAATCATGGAGTGGTTAGAGGATGCTCAGTATGAAGATTTCAATTTAAAAAATACAAATCATTGAATGAAAGAGTTGAAGTTAAAGCGTGCGAAGAAAAGCTAGTTTATGAGTTAAACTAGCTTTTTTTGAGTGGTATAATTAATCTATTGATTAAGGATAAAGGGGAGTAGACGGATGAGGAGAGGTTTGAAGATAGTTGGATTATTACCATTTGGGGTACATTTAATTTTTTGTATAGGGATAGGGTTCTTGGGTTCGCTTATTTGGAGTGTGGCCATACCTTTGTTAATTACGTTGTTTGTAGCAGGTCATGGTTTATGTAGTCCAGATAAAAAGTGGCGTGTAGCGGGATGGAGTTCACTGATTTTACTAACGCTAATGCTTTGTTATTTAGGGTTTAACAATGATTATTTTTATTTGTCAGAGGTTTATATAGCCGGTTTTTATTTTATTTACTTCTCAGTTGTTTATGGACTGAATATGCTGCAAAGAAAAAGACCGTGAATGGATTTCACGGTCTTTAATTTTTATTTTTTCTAAAGATTAGGTTGTAGCAATTTTGGAGTCTTGTTGATTGTGTATTGTTGGTTGTCATTTTGACGAATTGCCATCCGTCTTTTTTTTGTTTTTCAATGGTATGTTCAATTTCGTGTGTCATGTCTTGGAAGGAGTCCTTTTGTTTTAGAAATGGAACGGTAATCAGTTTGTATTCAATCAATAGTATAGCCCCCTATTTTTTAGAGTCTTTAATATATATGCGATTTGATATTTTTTTAGAACGTTAGCGCTATTTTGCAAAATATTAGTGTAATTTCGACTCATATATTAATTTTAAGTTCGAAAAATGATATAATTTTTGATAACGCTTATAAATGGGGGATATAACGTATGATGACTTTAATTAAAGATGTTAGTTTAGATTCTAGGGTAGAGAGTTTATTAGCATATGCGACGGATTCTAATAAGGTAACATCTGCATATGAAAGATATTTGGCGGATGAATGTTGTCTGCTTTATGGTTATGAAGTTGAGGGTGAGCTTGTTGGGGTTGTCGGAGTGCAGTTAACAGATCCTTATGAGGCTGAGATTTTGCAGATTGCAGTCGATCCGGATCATCGTGGATGTGGAATTGGGAAGCATATGCTTTCCTATTTGGCGAAGTGGCATGAGTTGACGAAGGTAATCGCCAAAACCGATGCACAGGCTGTTGAATTTTATCGCACGCTTGGATTTACGGCACAGAGTTTAGGTGAGATGTATCCAGCTTGTGAACGTTTTTGTTGTGAATTTGATTTTGATAAAAGATAGTGTTTGGAAGCTATCTTTTTTTTATTGGCTTTAATAATTAAGGAGGTCAGTTAATATAATGAATGGATATCAAAATGTTTGTAACGGGGGAGAGGTTATGGGGAAAGCAAAGATTATTTCGGTGATTAATTATAAGGGCGGCGTTGGTAAGACGGTTAGTGCATTTAATATTGCAGCGGGATTAAATTTTTTGAATCATCATTCAGTCTTATTAATTGATTTAGATCCACAATGTTCGTTGAGCCGCATTTGTTTGCGAGCGTATAGCAATACTACTAGGAAACAAATAGGATTGAGTAAATTAAGTGAAGAGGAGACTATCAATTATGTTTTTAAAACATATTTAAATCAAGATATTTTAGATTTTGAAACAAAAATTGATTTAGAAAAACTCATTAAAAAAGATTTTTATACAGGAGGAAAGTATCGATTAAATCATTTCGACTTTATTCCGTGTTCAATGTTTATGGCAGACTCTAGTTCCTATATTCGTGGACTTGATGATCTTGAAGGGGATATTAAACGAAAGTATAGTCAGGGATTAAATACGACACTTCAACAAGTTACCCTTTTAGCAAAATTTTTAAGAGACTATAAATTAGATGAAAAATATGATTTTATCATTTTTGATTGTCCTCCAGCTAATAATATGATTACACAAAATGCTTTAGTGGTCTCTGATTATTACCTAATTCCTATCATGATGGATGATATGGGAGTACAAGGCGTTCATCATGTTTATAATATTGTTGAAAAGACATTTATTAGAGAAATAATAAATGAATATCAAATCATTATTAAGTCAAGCCCAACGACATCCTATTTTAAATTTTTTAAGGACGGGACTCCGAAGTTATTAGGTGTATTCGAAACGTTAAAGAAAACAGGAAGTAATACAGAGCAGCCTAGGATAACCCTTAAAAGGGAGATACCTAACATATTTTTATTCGATTCGATTATCTATCATCAGATTGAAATGTCACATTTAATTGATGAAGGGGATTGTTGTTTTATAAAAAGTAAGAGTAAAGTAAAAACTCCATTAAATGAAGCGTATGGAAATTTGGTGTTTGAAATTCTCGAAAGATTACATGTTCCTAAAAAGCCAAATGCGCGAAAGGTAACAGATGTTTTATAGAGGAGATTAGTAATGAAAGATATTATAAAGGCATTAAAAGTTTACCAAGAAATATATAAATTAATGACAGGTCAGCAATGTGAAAAAGTTAGAGTTTTTATCGAGTTTCTTAAACCGTATGAGCGAAAAAGCTTTGAGGAATTTCAATTTAATTTATCAAAAGATATTGAGTCTAAAAAAAGTAGGAAGGTTGTTAAAGTTGATGTAGTACAGTTAGGAAAAGATTTTTATGAGATGAAGCAGCATCACTCTACTAATTCAGAGGTTACAGATTATATTGAATTAGCTGAGAATGTTAAAATCAAGGAAGTTTTAACTAGGAATTTAAGTGAGGCATATGCCGCCATAGAAGGATGGGATTTGAAGACTATAAATATGAGTCAATTGAACTTTTTAGGCTATGCTCTTTTAAATAGTGAGTTACGAGGAAAGACGAAGAAAGATAGAAAGAAAAATTTACTTCAGTTATTATGGAAAGTCATTGAGACTGAAAAAATGAATGAAATTTACGAAAATAACCTATTATAAAGTGTAGTAAAAATTCCTGTTAGGGGGATTGATGATGAAAGCTTTATGGTTAATTGTTTTTTGTTTGTTGGTCGGGTGTTCACCTGCTAAATCCCATGCTGTGATGGAGTATGATGTGAGTAAGTTACCGAGTGATTTTGGTGGTGATGAGGTTTATTCGATTGGATTGAATAGTCAAGGGATGCCTGTTTTTATTGATCCGGAGAAAGCATTTGAGCAAGCCTTGATTGATTATAAGGATGGCTTTAAGGCAATCCAACGTGAGTTTTATTTGTTACCGGTTAGTCACTTTACGTGGAAAGATTATAAGGCGTATGGATGGCAATTGACTCATGAAGATGATCAGATTGTTGAACAGGGATATGAGATTTCACGATTTTTTGATATTTATGAAAATAGTTTTTGCTCAGACTGATAAGGTTTGAGCTTTTTTTAGTATAATATACGAAAAGGAGGCGATTATCATGAAAGAAAGAATTTTTTTGTGAGCGTGGGACCCAAGAGTTAAGAGAGAAAAGTTTGCGTGCTTCCAAATTAGTGCGACAATTAAATCAGTTATCATTTGATGAAATAGATTCTCAAGAGGGATTACTTAAGGAGTTATTTGGAAGTGTTGGAGAAAACCCATGTGTTGAAGATAATTTCCATTGTGATTTAGGTTATAATATTCATGTAGGTAATCATTTTTATGCGGGATTTAACTGTACAATGCTTGATATGGCTGAAATTCGCATTGGAGACAATTGCATGATTGGTCCAAATGTTGGGCTCTATACGGCAGGGCATCGTATTTCTCCCAAAAATCGTAATAAGGACGGTTATGCAATTCCGATTACAATTGGCAGTGATGTTTGGATTGGTGGGAGTTGTGTTATTTTACCGGGAGTTACGATTGGTGATCATTCGATTGTAGCAGCAGGATCAGTTGTAACGAAGGATGTTCCTAAAAATACAATTGTAGCAGGAAATCCAGCTAAGATTTTACGAAATATTGAAGAAGTGTAGAACCTTGTGAAAGGTTCCTTTTTATTTTTTAGTTATATTAAAATAAGGTTGTGGTTGTATTCAAAATATATTATAATCAATTGAAAGAAAGCGTTATTTAATTTACTCGTAGGAATGTTAATGACTATTTTAGTTGATATAGATAAGTAATTATTTGGATTGCAGACAAAGTTAGCAGTTTATGTTTTAGAGGTGAATCAGCTTGGCTTGGTTCGATATGTGTATTGGGGCGAATGTTTGTAGTCTTTGGGGATGGATTCGATTCATGGAATTACGAGTAAGGAGCGCTTATTTTTTTGTTTGTGTTTTTGTCGAATTAAGGTAAAATATGAAGATACTATATCAAAAGGGGAGTTTGAGATGAAGAAATTGATGGAGAGTTGTCTTGAAGATATCGAGTTTGTGGAGCGCCAGTTAGTTGACTTTAACGAGTCACATGTTCCATTTGAATTGACGGTCCCTTTTAATCAGTTTAATCAGCATATTAAAGATGAATCGGGATGTATTATTGCTGGAATTAATTGTGTTTATTACGCGTGGCATTGTATTTATATTGATGCATTATGGGTGAGTGAGGAGCACCGTGGTATGGGGCTCGCCTCAGAGTTATTAACTAAAATTGAGCAACTAGGACGTGAGTATGGGTGCCATTTAATTCACTTAGATACATTTGATTTTCAAGCGAAAGATTTTTATTTGAAGCATGGATATGAGATTCATGGAGTGCTTGAGGATTGTCCAAAAGGTCATGAGCGTTATTATATGAAGAAGGTGCTAGTTTAGCACTTTTTTTGTTAGGTTTATGTAAAGACTTAGTCAAGTTTTAGCTTTAAACGTCACATTGCTCATATTTTGATGTCATATCGATATGTTTTATAGAGAGTGATAGGAGGGTCAGTATGAGCGGTCATTTTAAAGATCAGTGTCGTAAGATTCCGTTGATTTCTTCGAACTGGTTTTGGTATGTATTGGTTGTTTTTGGATTTTTATTTTTATTAAAGACGCCTGTTTTGGCAGGGAATCCATTTAGTGAGTTCTTTTTGATGTCTTATCATGGAGTCTTTTTGATTTTTTCAGTGACGATAGGTTTTAAAGAGATGGCACCACTTTATAATAAAGAGGGTGGAATATGGCGGATGCTTCTTCTAGCAGGGGCCATTTTGTTCTTTTCGGCATTGGTTGAAGGGGTTGTGGGGGGATTTTTAGCAGCAGATGATCCGCAACAGTTGGAGCAGTATAGTTTTGAGTTATCTAGAAAGTATGTAACTGTTAGTTTTGTACGCTATGCACTGGTCGGGATTGGGGAAGAATTGTTTAAGTATATGATTTTCTTGATTCTTTACTATCCGTTGTGTAAGTTGTTCAAAAGCTATTGGTTACCATTGTTGATTTCAACCTTTGTGACGTGCTTTTTCTTTGGATTTTTACATGCCAATTATAATCCAGATGAATGGTTAACCATAACGTTAATTATTGCTTCGGGCGCTGTGGTTTATTTTTATTTCTTGATCAAGTATCAGACGATTATCCCGCTGATGTTTGCCCACTTTTTCCAAGATTTTTTAGTATCGCTTGAGTTAACAGAGCAATTAGAAGGCATATATGGCTTAACTTTTTTACTCATTTATATGGTGGTACTGATTTATATTTTTGGAAAAATGATAAAAGAGCTATTTAAAGGAATTAAAGAGAAGTTTATTGATAAATAAGTCAAAAGGAACTCATCCAAAAAAAGTGGTGAGTTCCTATTTTATAAAGTTATAAAGTAATCGTGATGGTTAACCCATTTCCACGCGTACTAGAGGCCGAGATGATTCCCTTGTGAAGTTTCACGATATCGTAAGCAATCGCAAGTCCTAGGCCAGAACCAACGTTTGGTTTCTTTGTATTAGTTCCGCGATAATAACGTTTAAAAATATGTAGTAGGTCTTCTTCGCAAACTCCGACTCCATTGTCCTTTAGGGTGATGGTATGATCTTTGATATCGATTGAAATGAGGACAGATTCCTCGTTGTGAGTGATGGCATTCATCATTAAATTGGTGAAGACACGTCTCATCAGTAACTCATCGAGCATCAGGGGGATATATTCGTTATCGTAAGAGAACTGGATGTTATAGTTCTCGTATTTTGGGTCATTCATTATCTCAATGATAACGTGACGTAAAAGCGAAACAAGATTGACCTGCTTTTTATTAAGGATAAATTCTTTATTTTTAAGTCGTGTCGAAAGATTCAAATCATCTACAAGATTCTTGATATAGTCTGATTTTTCAATAATGGTTTGCGCTGACTTTTGGCGAGATATGAGATCCATTTCATAACTCATATCGGCCATGATTTCGGCATTTCCTCTGATGGAAGTTAGAGGAGTTTTAATATCGTGTGAGATGTTAGCAATCCATTCTTCTCGGACGGTATCCATTTGTTGACGCTCATACTGTGCAACTTGAAGTTGCTGTGATAAATCTGTAATTCTGTCTTCTACTTCACGATAAAGACTTGGTTTTTGATTTGGCTTTAGATAATGTCCTTTGGATAAGGAAACGATATTTTGAATGATGTCATTCAGTGGTTTAACAAGATAGCGCGTTGAGATATAGCTAATGAAGAGGGCGATTAGACAGTTAACGATTAACATTAATGGAATATTATGTGTCATCATCATCTCTTCAGTATTGTAGTGAAGGGTGTAACGTCTGACTAAATCGAGTGGAAAAAATAATAAATAGGTAAGATGTGATTCATTTAACTGAATATCATTTATAAAGATCGTGCTCGATTCATTAGTTTGATACAAATCAATGAGTTGTTTGTTTGTATAAACACTTGGAATGTTATCAGGCAATTGATAAGCATAAACTTCTTGTTTTTGTTCGTTAATTATTTGAAGACTGACGTGAGATTCGTCAAGAAGTTTCTTTCCTTCTTCAGTGATCGTTAAATCTTCGGTGATATAGTTCGCAAATTGCTCAACAAATTGGTTGATGTAATGTTCGCCATATTGATATTCATCTGAGTGTGCTTTAAAGTGATAGCTTCTAAAGGTAACGAGACCGATATTGACAATGGCTAAGGTAATCAGGGCAATACATAGGGTTAGAAAGAAGTGTAAGGTTAATTTTTTCTTCATTAGTAATCCTCTTTGTAGACAAATTTATAACCAAGTCCGATGATGGTTGTGATGTGTTTGGGTTTAGAAGGATCGACTTCGATTTTTTTTCGAAGTCTTCGGATATGTACCGAGATGGTATTATCAAATTCAAAGTAGTCCTCTCCCCAGACTTCATGACAAATTTGTTCTTTGCTGACGATTTTATTCGCATGACGGACAAGGTACATGAGGAGTTTGTATTCCTTTGCTGTTAAGTCAAGAGGTTCATTATTTTTTGAAACGATGCCGTCTGTAATGGTAATGTTGCCAAATTGGATGGTTTTGGTTGTCGTTTTGAGACGAGCTTTGACACGGAAGGCGACTTCTTTGGCACTAAAGGGTTTGGTAATATAGTCATCAGCTCCGAGTGCAAAACCGAGTAGTCTATCGAATTCTTCTGTTTTAGCTGAGATGAAGAGAACGGGAATTTGACGATGTTGATGGATTTCTTTGATGAGTTGGTGCCCACTTAGATCGGGGAGCATGACGTCAAGTAGGACGAGGTCTGGATTTAAGGCTTTAAGCAGTGATAAGGCTTCAGTTCCAGTTGTGGCATGAAAGATGTGGGAAAATCCTTCATGTTTTAAGACGGTTTCTAGTAGTTCAATAATTTCAATTTCATCATCTACAATTAAAATTTTATTAGAAATCATAAGGTTTCTCCTTTAATTGGTCATTTTTTAGCTCATTATACCACAGAATTTAAAGAGTTAAGATGGATTTAAGATGGTGTTCATAAGGGTGTCAGGTGCGTGAGGTATGATAAGGTTGTCAATCAGATGTTGAAAGGGGAAATTTTGATGCAAGCTATTATGGAAACGGCTTTTGATGTCGTTTATTTATGTACGGTCATCACGCTTGGTATGACGATGGTTCGTAAAGGAAAGACAACGAATACGAAGTTATTTGGTTATATGGCCATTATTTTAGGATGCGGGGATGCATTCCACTTAGTCCCACGTTCTTATGCGTTGTTAACAACAGGACTTGAAGCCAATGCAGCAGCACTTGGATTTGGTAAATTTGTGACGTCGATTACGATGACTGTCTTTTATGTAGTACTTTATCATATTTGGCAAAAACGATATCGCGTCCAAAATACAAAAGGGTTAACACTTGCGATTTATGCATTAGCGATTGTACGTATTGTGTTATGTTTATTACCTCAAAATGAGTGGTTAAATTATAATGCCCCCGTTTCGTGGGGAGTTTATCGAAACATTCCGTTTGCGATTATGGGCTTAATGATTATCTATCTATTCTATAAAGAAGCAAAAGCGCATCAAGACTCAACGTTCAAATGGATGTGGCTGGCAATCGTTTTATCATTTGCCTTTTATATCCCGGTTGTCTTATGGGCCACCACATTCCGTTTAATTGGAATGTTAATGATTCCTAAAACACTTGCCTATGTGTGGGTTGTTTGGATGGGATATCAATCATTTAAGCAAGAAAGTAAATAATGTAAAAAGGAGTAACGGTCGTTACTCCTTTTTTATGGAAAAATTTAAAACATACATTTAGACATAGCAAGACAAACATTCAAACATATTAAAAACGTTTTCATTTAGTTATAATGAGAGTGTTATCAATCTTTTAGTGTAAGAGGAGAGTTTGTATGAAGAGACAGGTTGTTAAAGCAAGTGAGCAGGTTGTTATTGAATATAGTGAAGAATTAGTTCGTTTTATGGGGTTAAATTTAGCAAAGGATTTTTGGTGGATGAAGCCGTTTTATGGGACGAGCTTTGAACAGTTGCCATCACGCGTACAGTTTTTGATTGGGGAATATGAAAATGAGTTAGGGGAAAGTCGCTATTTAGTGGTGATTCCATGTGTGGATCAGGATCAATTGGGGGAGCTTGTTGTAGAGGTAAATCATTTGGTGATCCGCTCTGTTTTACCTTCAACGAATGATGAAGCTATCATTGGCGTGGCTATTTCTGATTGTTTAGAAATCGAGGATGGAATTAGGGAAGCTGTGACGATTTTAGCAAGTGAGATTGAAGGATTTAATTTGCGTGAAACAAAGTCGGTTCCAACGTATTATGATTATTTGGGTTGGTGTACATGGGATGTGTTTTATCGTGAGGTCAGTGAAGCGGGAGTTATGGAGGCGTTAGAGGTTTTTAAAGAACGTGGTGTGAAGCCTTATTATATGATTTTAGATGATGGATGGCAGGATGTTAAAGATGAGTTGTATCTGAATGATATTTATGAAAATGAAAAGTTTCCATCTGGTTTAAAAACGTTGGTTCAAAAGGCGAAAGAGGAGTATGGGATTTCTGTATTTGGGATTTGGCATGCGCTTCAAGGTTATTGGGGTGGGATTAATCCAGAGGGGCGCCTAGGTAAAAAATATACGCTAATTGAAAATAAGGATGTAAAAGAATCGGAGTTTGCGACATATTTCACGAATCATACGTATTATATTTGCAAGGATGATTGTGAAACCTTTTATGATGAATTCTATGCTTATTTAAAAATGTGTGGGATTGACTATGTAAAGGTCGATTCTCAAGGGAATTTATTGCATCTTTGTGAGCAGGAACAGAATCCAACGGCTGTGATGAGCAGTTATCAACGAGCGTTAAAAATAGCGGGAAATGAATATTTAAATGGAGATGTATTATACTGTATGTCAAATAGTACAGAGGTGATTTATAATACGTCTGAGTTTATTGGGTGGCGAAATTCTGATGATTTCTTCCCTAAAGAACCGATTGGTATTCAACTTGAACATTATTATATGAATACTTTAAATAATATTTTCACCTCGACATTTGTTTGCCCAGATTGGGATATGTTCCAAACGAATCACCCTCAAGGAGAGTTTCATGCGATGGTGCGTGCCATTTCAGGAGGTCCTATTTATATTTGTGATCATCCTAAAAATATGGACACAAATTTATTATCAAGATTAATGATTCGTGGTAATGAGTTGCTTCGTTTTAATCAACCAGCTCGACCGACAAGTGATTGCTATCTAAGCGATGCAAAGACTTCAACTATTTTACTTAAAACCCACAACTATGGAGAGTTCGGTTCCACGATATTTGCAGTGCATTTAAATAAGGACGCTAGAATCATTAAAGAAGTGGTGACGGGGGATATTTGTTTCACACCAGATTTAGGTGAAGTTGCGCTAGGGAAGTTAGAAATCGTACTAAACTACGGGGAGTATGCGTATGTGTCGCGAGCTGTTAGACGTGAGATGGTGACACCACTCGGATTAGTCCATAAATTCAATAGTTATTTAGCGATTGAGTCAGTGGTGGAAAGTGAAAATGAGATGATACTTAAGGTTAAGGGGGAAGGAGCATTTGCCTTTTATGCGGAGGAATCTTGCTTAATCACATTGCTGACTGTGAATGGAGAAACACGAGTTTTTGAGATAGACAATCATCTGTTACAGGTTGAACTAAGTGAGGCAACATCAGTTATTAAACTGAATTGGAAATAAAAAGGTGGATATCATGAAGGAATATGAGTTTTGACCTTAATGTTATGATGAGAAGATGATACAGGAAGAATCAGTTGAAGTAATAGCTGATTCACTTTGTCCTTGTTGCAATCAGTTAACGATACCGACTACTGGAGACGCACTAGCCTATATTTATCTCAATTGTTTATGGGAGATTGATTTGTTTATTTAAGCAGACGTTGAGCCAAGTGACTTAAATCGTAGACTAACATTAGCTCAGGGGAGAAAAAACTATAAAAAAATACGGATTTGAAAAGAAAAGACATCTAGGCCTTTAGACCTGGATGTCTTTTAAATTAAAATGAGATTTAGTTTGAGTCGATTAATTTTTGGATATAGTCGCTGTCTGCAAATGTTAGTTTAAGGAAGGGACCAGATTGATGTGAGGTGAAAATCCCCCCGTCATCTGTTAAAAGGGTGTTACCACTGACTAATGTTTCTTTGGTTTTTGTGTGATAAAGATGAAGTTCATAGTCTCTGTTTCCCCCGATAGAGACAGCATCTTCTAATTTTTGGTATTTGTAAAGATCGTAAGGATATCATCAATGATGCTTTCGGCTTTTTCAGTATCGTTTGTGATGAGTGATTCCAACTTGAAGTGGAAGTCTTTCATTTTTAATTGGGATTTTTTCAGAACGTAATCAAAGAAATTCGATTCCAATGACGATGATAAAAACAGTAATATAGAAAATGATTTTGTGTTTCATTCTCTTTCCTCTTAATAGGTATATGGGAAACAAAGTGAACTAATAAAGTATCCTATTAGTTGATTTATTCAAACAAAAGTTAATTTTGGCTCGATTGTTTTATGAGGAAAGAATACATATAATGAGAGTATCACAGACAAATTAAAGGAATAGCGAGGTGATGACATGAAGGAAATTAATGTTGGAAAAATGATTATTTTAAAGCGAAAAGAGAAGAAGATTACGCAAGATGAATTAGCGAAATATATTGGGGTTTCAAAGGCGGCTATTTCAAAATGGGAGACAGGCCAAAGTTATCCGGATATTACATTGTTACCGATTTTAGCGGCGTATTTTAATATGAGTATTGACGAGTTAATCGGATATGAGCCACAGATGGTGAAGGAAGATATTCAAAAATTGTATGTCAGGCTATGTGAAGATTTTGCGAAGAAACCATTCGAAGAGGTGATTTTGGAGTGTGAGGAGTTGATCAAGAAATATTATTCTTGTTTTCCACTGTTGCATCAAATGGGATTACTTTTAATTAATCACAGTATGTTAGCCCTCGATGTTTTAGAAACGACAAGATTAAATGAATTAGCTTGTTCTTTATTTGAGCGTGTTAAAGAAAAGGGAGATGACGTTGAACTTTCAAAGCAGGCACTGCATTTAGAGGCGTATTGTTATTTATTATTGAATCAACCGTCAGTTGCGTTAGAGTTACTTGAAGATACGAAGAAACCGAAAGTTTCAAGTGAAGTATTAATTGCACAAGCCCATCAGATGCTTGGGCAGATTGAAGAAGCAAAGTCTTCGATTCAAGTCGGTGTCTTTTCGCATCTGATGGAAATTTTTCAAACGTTACCGATGTTGCTAGGATTGAGTTTACCTGATCAAAAGCGATTTGAGGATATTATTCAAAAGATTGAAACGTTAGATGAATTATTTGAAATCAAAAAAGTGAATCCTTATCTCATTCTTCCGATTCAGTTAATGATTGCCCAGGGATATATGCAACTTGGGGAAGCGGGACTGGCGCTTGATTATTTAGACGCATATTCGAAATTAGCGACAGATAGTATTCAAAGAATTAAAATTCAAGGAAATGATTTCTTTGATTTAGTGGAGGACTGGTTTAAGGCATATGAAATTGGTCAACCGCCACGAAATGAAGCGATTATCAAGCAAAGTGCTTTAGATGGTGTTTTGAAAAATCCTGTTTTTATGCCGTTACATGAAGAAGAGCGATTTATTAATTTAGTGGCACGATTAAAATTTTATCTTTAAGAGTGAGCGTATGAGTTTAGAGAGTATTCAAGAGTATTTACCATTTTTAATTCCGCTGGTGATTGCAGAGTTTGCGCTTGCGATGACAGCACTTATTCATGTGTTAAAGCATCCGAACTATCGATTTGGAAATAAAGTGATGTGGATTGTGATTGTGTTATTGATTCAAATTATTGGACCTGTTGTTTATTTTTTAATTGGTCGAGGTGAAGAGTAGTGGACATGATTCGTTTAGAAGGTGTCAGTAAACAGTTTGGAAGTCACGAGGTGATTAAATCGTTAAATTTGAGGGTTCCAAGTCAGTGTGTCTTTGGTTTTTTAGGACAAAATGGGGCTGGAAAAACAACAACGATGAAGATGATTTTAGGGTTGTTAAATCCTAGCGAGGGACGTATTTTTGTCTGTGATGAAGAAGTCGTGTATGGTGAAACGAAAACAAATCGCTTCATTGGCTATTTACCGGATGTCCCAGAGTATTATTCTTATATGACACCCAGAGAGTATTTGAAATTGTGCGGTGAAATGACAGGCATGTCAAAAGCGCAAATTAAAGTGAAGTCAGATGAGTTATTGGCACTGGTTCGATTAGCTGATGTGAATCGTAAAATTGGAGGTTTTTCAAGGGGGATGAAGCAACGACTTGGTATTGCACAAGCTTTACTAAATGAACCGAAAATTTTAATTTGTGATGAACCAACGTCTGCGCTTGATCCGATTGGACGAAAAGAAATTTTGGATATTTTACATCAGGTAAAAGAGAAAACGACGGTTATTTTTTCAACGCATATTTTATCTGATGTGGAGCGTATTTGTGATCAAGTAGCTGTTTTACATGAAGGAGAGATTGTGTTAAGTGGAACACTCACAGACGTTAAAAATCAACATCGTCAAGATGCCATTCGATTAACATTTGAATCAGAAAAGGTTGCAAAACACTTGATGCAAGATTTTGAGAGGTTTAAGAAAGTTGAGTTAGAAGGAAATGAACTCACAATATATGTGGATAATTTAAAACAAGATTCCCAAGAAATATTAAAATGGATGACAGATCAAAATATATTATTACTAAAGTATGAAATCCTTGAACCAACGCTTGAAAGCTTGTTTATGGAGGTGGTTCGATGAGGGGATATTTAGCTTTTGTAAAGAAAGAACTGTTAGAGCAGGTTCGCACGTATAAGTTACTGATTTTACTCCTCATTTTCTTTATTTTTGGGATGCTAAGTCCTTTGATGGCAAAGTTAATGCCTGAAATACTGAGCCAGATGCCGATGGATGGGATTACAATTACGATTCCAGACCCCACGGCGATTGATTCATATAGCCAGTTTTTTAAGAATCTGACGCAGATGGGATTAATCGTCCTTGTTCTCCTATTCAGTGGAACCTTAACGACTGAATTATCAAAAGGGACGTTGATTAATGTATTGACAAAAGGGTTAACACGATATGCGGTCATTTTGGCAAAGTATACGGTGGCACTTGTTTTATGGAGTTTTGCCCTTTTGATGGCACTCGGTGTGACATACGGGTATACGGCATATTTTTTCTCACAAGATGAGATCCATCATTTATTGGCGTCAGTGGGTTGCTTATGGTTGTTTGGAGTCTTAATTTTATCGTTGTTGATGTGGGCACAGACGTTAGTTGGCAATCAGTATGGAAGTCTTTTAATGGTGGGAATTTTTGTCGCAGGATTATTTGTTTTAAATCTTTTTCCAATATTTCAGGATTATAATCCGATTGCGTTAGTGTCTGAGAATGTGGCGATGTTGAGTCGAGATTATGATATCAGTCAACTGATGTCTACTAGTTTAATTTCAGTTATACTAAGCATTGCTTTTTTAGCATTAGCTTTAACGACGTTTAAGAATAAGAGAATTTAAGAAAAGTAAAGGCCGATTATTTTTGAAGAAATTAACTTCAAGATAATCGGCCTTTATATGGCTTTAATTAGGAAGTATTGGTATTGTTTGAAAATCTTTGACCAACCCTAAAGAAATATGTCAAAATAGACAAGAAGGTATTAAATGATAGATTTGATGGAAATAGGTTTTGGAGGTACTTTGACATGATAAGATTTGAAAGTGATTATGCGGAAGGGGCGCATCCACGTATTTTAGAAAAATTAATTCTAACAAATGAGGAACAAACACCAGGATATGGGGTCGATATTTATTGTGATCGTGCACGACAATTAATTAAAAATTTATGTCAAAAAGACGATTGTGATGTTCATTTTTTAGTAGGGGGAACACAAACAAATTTAATTGTTATTTCATCTATTTTAAGACCTTATCAAGGCGTTATCTCAGCTATTTCAGGACATATTAATACGCATGAAACAGGGGCAATTGAAGCGACGGGGCATAAGGTATTAGCGGTTGAAAGTGAAGATGGTAAAATTACCGCCGCTCAAGTAAAAGCTGTTTGTGATCAACATCATCAGGATGCTGGCCGTGTTCATAAAGTTCAACCTGGAATGGTTTATATTTCACAACCAACTGAATATGGAACACTTTATTCATTAGAAGAATTAACAAACTTAAGTCGAGTTTGTAAAGA